>NZ_JACJPT010000070.1:0-27077 GCF_014696195.1 Sphaerospermopsis sp. FACHB-1094
ATTGATTACCCAGTCCCCAGTCCCCAGTCCCCAGTCCCCAGTCCCCAGTCCCCAGTCCCCAGTCCCCAGTCCCCAGTCCCCAGTCCCCAGTCACCTATTCTAGACAGTTGGCGTTAATGATTGTACTATCGATCCGGATTCCCATTCTAATGGGTTCCAATCCCGCTCTTCTACAGCCATTTGCTCAATTAAACTGGCTAATCTCAGAGCTTTAAGGGCTTGTTCACCACCCACAGAAGGCTGATTACCTCCATGTACACAGTTAACAAAATGCTCTAACTCTGCGCTTAAAGGTTGAACGTTACTAGTATAGACTTTTTCTATCAAACCATCTTGCCTATACAGAACCTGCCGATGGTCGTTATGCGGATTAGTATTTTGGCGATGAATCAAAATTTCATTTTTGAGGAAATCGGCTTCAGTAAATGAATTTTTGCAATGGGCGACGATGCGGCGAATTTTACGGTGAGTGACTTTACTGGCGGTGAGAGTGGCGACAATGCCATTGGCAAAGCCTAATGTGGCAGTCACATAATCTAAATAACCAGAGTCTAGGGAACGAGTGCCATTCGCTGTTAATTTGACTACGGGTGAACCAGCTAATTCTAAAAGTAGGTCAATGTCATGGATCATTAAATCCAGCACGACTGAAACATCATTCGCCCTGGCTGAATAAGGACTCATCCGATGCGCTTCTAAGGCCAAGACTTCCTCTGTTTTCAGGACTTGACTCAGTTCTCTAAAGGCTGGATTAAAACGCTCAATGTGTCCTACCTGCAAAATACATTGAGACTCAGCGGCTGCGTTGACGAGTGATTCTGCTTCGGAAATACTGGCAGCAATTGGCTTTTCAATCAAAACATGAATTCCTGCTAACAAACAGTTGATGCCTACGGCATAATGTAAGCGAGTGGGTACAGCAATACACACTGCATCTACATGGGGTAGCAGATCACAGTAATCTTCAAAAAAACGGACTTTGTATTTGCTGGCAGTTTCTAAGCCTCGTTCAACGTTGATATCAGAAACGCCTATCAGTTCAACATCTTTCATTGAACTGAGTACGCGGGTGTGATGTTGTCCCATGTTACCCACCCCAATCACGCCTATGCGGATTGCACGTGGCTGGTTGCGCTGTGAATATAGATTTGGTTCTGCCACTGATATGCTATTTTGCACTATTATTTTCTCCTCAACCACCAAATTTAAAAACGCTACGGTCGTTGGCATTTATACTGAACTGCCAAGTGTGATCCGTCTAAAACCATCCAGATGGTAACATAGTGGTTCTATTTATGAAGAATTTCAAAGTTTATGTTCAGTTCCCACTATCTTGCTAACTTTTGGATCGTTAGTTATTAATTTTCCTATGGTTTATAATTGACACAAAAGAATATGTGTTTTTTTATTGACTGACCATCTCAAAAATACTTACGTGGTAGCTTTCGGATGGCAGTTAGGTAATTAATAACTCAGATAACTACTTCCTTCGCTGCTGGATAAATTTATGACATTCTAATTTCCGTAAAATTATCAGTGACTGTAATTGGCTGCAAGGTTGTCTGTAAAAATTTTGCCAACGATACTGTAAATTGTTTTTTGCATTTTGATTTGCATTTTGAATTTAATTTTTTGTTTGTTGCATTTTGTTGATTGTCTCACCTTTTGGGTGAGATTGATGTTAGGGATTTTTTGAGATTTTTTTTGCATGATGAAAGCTGTAATTCTATTGTCTGGCGGATTGGATTCTTCTACGGTTCTCTATCAAGCTAGGGCTGATGGTTGTGAATGTTACGCCATTTCTTTTGATTACCAGCAGCGACACCGCCGAGAGTTACAATCAGCTATGTTTGTAGCGCAGTCTGTAGGGGTTGTTCAACATCAGATAGTTAATTTTGATTTACGCTTATGGGGTGGTTCTGCTTTGACGGATGAGGCGATCGCTCTCCCTCAAGCACGTTCCCTGGATGAAATGTCACAAAGTATTCCTGTCACTTATGTTCCTGCCCGGAATACTATCTTTTTAAGTTTTGCTTTGGGTTATGCTGAGACTATCGGCGCACAACGTGTATACATTGGTGTTAATGTTTTAGATTACTCTGGTTATCCTGATTGTCGTCCTGATTATATCCAAGCGATGCAAGAAGTGTTCCGTTTGGGAACTAAACAAGGTCGGGAAGGACAACCTATTGATATTATTGCACCGCTAATTAATTTGAAAAAAACGGAAATTATCCAACTTGGTAATCAGTTAGATGTACCTTGGGAGTTAACTTGGTCTTGTTATGCTGGTGGTGATCAAGCTTGTGGGGTTTGTGATTCTTGTCGGTTGCGGTTAGCTGCTTTTGCACAGTTGGGTTTACAAGATCCTGTTGATTATCTGTAGCAGGAAGCAGGAGCTAAGTTAGTAGTGGATTTAGATCCACCACTATAGCAGGAGTCAGTAGGGGCGAAGCATTCGGACAAAAATATTGGGGAAAAATCGAGAATTGATCACCTGAATGCTTCGCCCGTAAAGGAGTCAGGAGTCAGAAGTAAAACCCTCTTGTATTGGGCGTTTCATGAATGAATGGCTACTTTAATACTTAGCAATAACCAATCAATTCGCCATCATTCCATTCTAATGTATCGCCAATGGTATCACCGTTATGATAGGCAGCCAGTAAAACTTCACTGGTTTTACCATAGGATATTGCCCCAGTAGCATCAAGAGCGATCGCACCCAAATCCCGTTCATTTTTACTAGCTTCGGTAAATGAGCGCAACATCGCCTCTTTTAAAGACATTCCATCACTAACCCGGATGACAATTTTAGCGGCTAAACACTCATCAATGATATCTTCCCCAATACCAGTACAACTTACTCCTGCATATTGAGTAGCATAATTACCTGCTGGCATAGCAGAATCACTGACTCGCCCAATGCGCTCAAAGCCTTTACCACCTGTGGAAGTACCAGCGGCTAATTGACCATAGCCATCTAAGGCGACTACACCAATTGTACCCCGTCCTGCATTAGACATTTCTGCCATCTCCGGTTCAGCGACAACTCCAGCCATTGTCCTTTTAAAGTTATCTTCCCGTTCTTGCATCCACTCGTTAAGACGCAAATCAGTTAAAGCATTATAGGTGGGAATTTGTAACTCTCGTGCTAACTCAGAGGAACCGTAATCAGACAATACCCGATCTGGGGAATTTTGCAGAAATAGCGCCATTTCAATCGGGTTTTTTACCCGTGCAACATTAATTACACCACTAAACCGCCCTGATGTACCATCCATCAGAGAAGCACTCATGCGGATTTGACCATCAGATTGTAATACAGAACCAGTACCTGCATTAAAGCGGGGGTCATCTTCCAACATTTGACAACCCCGGACTACAGCATCAGAAGCAGTTGCGCCTGTGATCAATAGTGAGTATACTTCGTGTATTACAGTATGCAGCGATCGCCTGACAGATGCCAATCCTCCCTTTCCTTGGAGAGAACTACCAGCCCCACCATGAATAATTAATTTAGGTTGTACTTGTAAAGTCATTTATTTGTTTCTGTGTAGTTTTAACAGTTATTAGTTATCAGTTATCAATTGTCAATTGTCAATTATTTATCGTCTTTAGCCTGAGAACGGCGACGACGACAACGTTCTGAGCAATATTTAACTTCATCCCAACAATCTTGCCATTTTTTTCGCCAAGTGAAGGGACGTTGACATACTGGACAGATTTTTTCAGGCAGGTCAGATTTAGAACGAGTACGTCCCATGTTGATTTTAGATTTTAGATTTTAGACTGGTGATAATTCATAGTTGATAGTTGATTGGGAAAAATAAAATTGATTACCCAGTCAATGGTCCCCAGTTCCTGTCTCTAATGTCACCTGTCACCATATACTAACGTAAGTTGCTAATGATGCAAGAAAGGCTCTCAAATCGAAGTAACAAGGATAAGTAGATAGCAAAAAAGCAGGGAACACCATCATAATTCATTCTTTCTCCTGACTCCTAACTGCTATTCCTAACTAGCAACTTGGGTTAATATTATTGAAGATGCCTGAAAAAAATTCAGATTAATCCTGGATTTGGCATCTGATCATAGTTGTTGTAATAATTGGTAGATATTAACTCAGATTGGATATTTATAAAGCAGTAATTCGTCCTTTTTTATTTACTCTGGTAAAAGCAGATCCAGAGTGGTTACACCAACAGGCAATTAGTAGTTTGAATTTGCTGTCAGAAGCCAGCTATCATCAGTGTGCTAGATGGTTGAACTCTCTGCTACAAAAGTCTTTGTGCCTCTATGATACACGGCTAGAACAAAATCTATTCGGGTTAAATTTTCCTAACCCATTAGGTTTGGCTGCGGGATTTGATAAAGATGGAGTAGGTGCTAATTTTTGGTCTAGTTTTGGTTTTGGTTGTGCTGAATTGGGTACTGTTACTTATCATGCACAACCAGGCAATCCTCCTCCCCGTTTGTTTCGCTTAACTTTAGATCAAGCAGCCCTCAACCGAATGGGTTTTAATAATGCTGGTGCTGCTGCAATGGCAATGAGATTAAAAATGCTTGATCCGCAACAATCTCGGTTAATACCCATAGGCATAAATTTGGGTAAGTCTAAAATTACACCATTGGAAACGGCAGCAGCAGATTATTTAGAAAGCTTTCGCTTGCTGAAAAATCTAGGTGATTATTTTGTGGTTAATGTTTCTTCTCCTAATACACCAGGATTGCGATCGCTCCAAGATGCAGCAATGCTCAGTCAAATTTTGGAGGTTCTGCAAACAGAAAACATGGCACAAAAACCCTTATTTGTCAAGATAGCACCGGATTTAGAATGGGAAGCCATCGCTGACATTATTGATCTCGCCAAAACCTATAAACTAGCGGGAATAATTGCCACCAACACCACCATCAGCCGTGAGGGACTAAAAACCCAAATCATTGAAAAAACCGGTAAAACACCTCAAGAAGAAGCCGGAGGCATTAGCGGAGCGCCATTACGCCAACGTTCTACGGAAGTCATACGGTTTATTTATCAAAAAACCCAAGGACAGATACCCATCATTGGCGTTGGTGGCATTTTCACAGCTGAGGATGCTTGGGAAAAAATTACAGCAGGTGCTAGTCTCATCCAAGTTTATACAGGTTTGATTTATGAAGGACCAATGATGGTGCGCCGCACTCTTGCCGGTTTGTTAACCAAACTAGAAGAAAACGGCTTAAATTCCATCAGTGAAGCAGTGGGAATAGGGAATAGGTGATAGGTAATAGGTAATGGGTAATGGGTAATTGGGTTATTCATCCTCCTAATCACCAGTCACCAGTCCCCAATCACCAGTCACCAGTCACCAGTCACCAGTCACCAGTCACCAGTCACCAGTCCCTAATTTTCCAAAGGGAAAAACTCCCTAGACTTACGAGAATAAGACCAAGCAATACCATCTGGATCACGGCTGCGACTCCATTCAGGAAAATCTGGGTCATTCCTTCGTTTATAAACTGTACTGGAATAAACACCCAACCGCTTGGCTAGTTCAGATTGAATCAGAGAACCAAAAACTAACTGTTCTTCCAGAGGTTTTTGTACCTCCTGATGAGTTGCTACATCTGTGGCTTCAGGTAATAATTCTGGTTGTAATTCTTCCTGCTCTTGCTTTTGCTGTTCTTCTTCCTGTGGAATGGGAGGAGGTGGAGCCAAGAGCGATCGCGCCTCTTTCGTCACAGACCGAGGAGGAAGTTTTTCCACTGATTCACTACTATCAAATATGTCACCCAAAATACTGGCAGTTATAAAGTAGTAGGAAGGACTCTCACTTTCTGAGTCCACTACACTAGCGCCAAATTCCTTTGCTTTACCCTCCAAGTAGCGTTTTGCCTGATTCCCAGAAAAATTACCTTTGAGAGCTAAATCAACAGGTGTGATCTTTCCCTGGTTTTCCCGAATCAACTGATAAAAAAGAGGGTTAACTTGCTCACCCCACTTTTCCCATCTGTATTGATGCCAAAGGTTGAAAACCATCAGCAGCAACAAGCCTATCAGCAAAAACCTCCAAGTATTGACGACGAAAACAATCAAAAACGATATCGGCAAAATGAGAACGAGAAAACTTTTCCCGTAATTTTCTATGGTTTTTTCACTCATGCTGATTTTTGCCAAGTGAACTTTTGCAAAATAATATTATTTATTATCTTGGCAAAAATTGGGACATTTTTTGTATCCCTTGGCAAAATAACAGCAAATTATTTGGCAAAAGCTACTGAAATAAGCAATAGGTGACAGTTGACAGGTTACTTATGTGAGTGAAGAAGGGGAAAATGATTATAAATGCAAAAATTTTCTCTCCAGGCTCTTAACAACTGAAAATACATACACTACGTTTTACTAATATGCTTAAATTAATACAAAACTGGCATTGGTGCATTTGCCACTACGCATGCATTATACAAATACAGTCTAGCCTGGTGTTTGACTAAATTCCCAATTCCCATCAATGATTGTTGCACCTTTGCAATCGGTTACGCTGAGATTATATCCTATCCATAAATTTCACTAAATCAAAGGGGAAGCATTAGAGAAAAATTTTATCTGCCTATCAGTAAAAATTCTAAATTTGCTTGACAGAGTTTATACAATGACAGATAATATTCAAGGAGATTTTTCCCATCAAAAGTAATATTTATAGGACTTAAGCAAGATTGGACTAAAAACCTGATTCTTGCGTAGGGGTAATTCATGAATTACCCCTGCTTTCGTTCTGTTTTGCGTAAGTCATCATTTATACTTACCAGTAAAAAACCCTGATGTTGATGAAAAAATCTATAAATGGACATCTGTCTAAATCCTAACTAAAGCCCCATACCATACCTCTTTAGGAGTAAACTTGACTGATATACAGATCAAAATGCCATTACTGGGTCATTTTTATTGGTAGATTTTGATTACAGGCTGTATTTGCAAGAATCGGAGGTGAAACAGGTTCAGTTCCCAGGACTCAAATTTAATGTGCGAGCAATGTTTCAGGCAATTTTATGCTTTGCCAGAGGTAAGATAAAAGCTATACATGATAACTACCATTATAGATATTAGCGAGCTTGTCAATTAAGAATTGCTATAATCTATTGTTCAATCTTACATTCTTATCTATTATTTAGGTGTAAATTTCTATGGTTTTGCCAATGAATCGTCTGTCTATTTTCGTAGACGGAAACAATATGTTCTATGCTCAACAAAAAAATGGCTGGTTTTTTGACCCGCGACGAGTGTTAGAATATTTTAAGAACGAACAACCTGAGACAACATTAATCAATGCTTTTTGGTACACCGGCTTAAAAGACCCACAAGACCAACGTGGCTTTCGAGATGCACTCATTAGTTTGGGATATACAGTACGGACTAAAATTCTCAAAGAATATTATGATGATGTCTCTGGCCGTTATTCACAAAAAGCTAATTTAGATATTGAAATTGTTGTTGATATGTTCAATACCGTTGACCAGTACGACCGAGTAGTTTTATTCAGTGGAGATGGAGATTTTGAAAGAGCGATCGAGCTACTACGTTCCAAGAATACGCATATTACAGTGGTATCGACAGAAGGAATGATAGCTAGAGAATTGCGTAATGCTACGGATAGATATATAGACTTGAACGATATTAGAGACCAAATAGAAAAGACCGAAGCTTAGTAAAATTAATAATTATTTACAAAGCAAAAGTTAAAAACTGAAGAAGGAGTCTATAACCAGGAGTGAGAAGAAATTATTGAGGCGAAGCATCACCAAAAGTTAGAACTACCAAATCATAGATTTGCTAGGTATCTTCAACCCACTTATAAATAAGCTAGTCGTATATAATTTATTCTAAATTCTCTATTCTGACTCCTTTATTCTTTTTAATAAAGTTCAAGGTATTTTAAGCCCACAGTCACAACTCAACCAACCAAAACCCAAAACCAATGAGCAGTCAAGCAGACAGAATTATCATCTTTGATACGACACTGCGAGATGGAGAACAGTGTCCAGGAGCGACCTTAAACATAGACGAAAAGCTAATTATTGCCAAACAATTAGCCCGTTTAGGTGTAGATGTAATTGAAGCTGGTTTTGCCTTTGCGAGTCCGGGTGATTTTGAAGCAGTGAGCAAAATCGCCCAGACTGTGGGTTTAGAAGATGGTCCAGTGATATGTAGTTTAGCTAGAGCTAGACACGATGATATCAGAGCCGCAGCGGAAGCGATCAAACCAGCAGCTAAGGGGAGGATTCATACATTTATTGCTACTTCTGATATTCACCTGCAATATAAGTTAAAGAAAACCAGACCAGAAGTAATTGCGATCGCTGAGGAAATGGTAGCTTATGCTAAAAGCTTCACCGATGATGTAGAATTTTCCCCTGAAGATGCTGGTAGATCCGATCCAGAATTTTTGTATCAAGTTTTGGAAAGGGCGATCGCTGCTGGTGCAACAACTGTTAACATTCCCGACACCGTAGGTTACACCACCCCCAGCGAATTTGGCGCTTTGATTAAAGGTATCAAAGAAAACGTCCCCAACATTGATCAGGCGGTTATTTCCGTCCACGGCCATAATGATTTGGGTTTAGCTGTGGCCAACTTCCTGGAAGCTGTGAAAAACGGCGCAAGACAGCTAGAATGTACCATCAATGGTATTGGGGAAAGAGCCGGGAACGCTGCTTTAGAAGAATTAGTCATGGCCTTGCACGTCAGACGGCAATATTTTAACTCCTTCTTTGGTAGACCTGCTGATTCTGAAGAATCATTAACTAATATTGACACCAAGCAAATTTATAAAACCTCCCGCTTGGTTTCCAGCTTGACAGGAATGCTGGTACAACCGAATAAAGCTATTGTGGGTGCTAATGCTTTCGCACACGAGTCTGGGATTCATCAAGATGGAGTGTTGAAAAATAAACTCACTTATGAGATTATGGATGCCCAATTGATTGGGTTGACAGATAATCAAATAGTATTGGGTAAACACTCAGGTAGAAATGCGTTTCGTACTCGTTTAAAAGAATTGGGATTTGAGTTGTCAGAGAATGACTTAAATAAAGCCTTTATTCGGTTTAAAGAAGTAGCGGACAAAAAGAAAGAAATTTCTGATTGGGATTTAGAGGCGATCGTTAACGACGAAATTAAACAAGCACCGGACTTATTTAAAATCGAATTGGTGCAAGTTTCCTGTGGTAGCAACGCCAAACCCACCGCAACTGTTACCCTGCGGACACCTGACGGACAGGAATTAACCGATGCGGCAATCGGTACTGGTCCAGTGGATGCTGTTTATAAAGCCATCAATCGGGTAGTGAATGTACCTAATGATTTAATTGAGTTTTCTGTGCAATCTGTAACCGGGGGAATTGATGCTCTGGGAGAGGTAACAATTCGTTTACGTTATGAATCCCGTGTATTTTCCGGTCATGCAGCCAGTACAGATATAATTGTGGCATCGGCTCAGGCTTATGTGAATGCCCTGAATAGGTTGTATGCTGCATTACAGCAAACCGTGAAGGAAGAAGTGACAGCGTAGAAGGTGTAGAGACGTTTCATGAAACGTCTCTACATTATTTACCACCAGGTATCTATTTTTGAATTAACTCCAAAGCATCAGTTAATATTTCTGATTCTTGTACCATAGCTGCTAATTCTTCTGTTTCATAACATCCTCCAAATGCTTCTAAAGCTGCTCTTTTGAGTGCTACTTGATATCCTTGTTGGAGAATTTCCATTAATTCCGTTTGATTTAAGTAATAACCTCCAGATTTGCGGCGTTTATTGATTTTATTGATTTCCCGTATTGCATTTTCTATAGATATTTCCCAAGAACGGGTAGAACGTTTTTCAGCTTTTTGTTTAATTAAATGGATGAGAAGAATTACACCATAACTATCAATTTTATTGATTTTATCACTGAGGCTCATTTCTTCTAATTCATCCACTAATATTAATGCTTCAGGAATTTTACCCTGTTCTAGAAGTTGTCTGAGTTCGAGTAGTTCTTCCATGTTATATTTTGTGCTTCATGAAAAACAGTTATTTTGGTTTTAGCTAATATTTCTGCTTACTGCTATTTCAATTCTAAACTAAAAAAACTTTCCCAAAGAAAAACCCCTACCTGGGTTGATTGAGTAGAGGTTATTTACTATTGTTGATTATCTTTAATCATCTTTCTTAGCTTTATCCCGTGTTAGCAACATATAACCACTAAATAGGGGTTGCTGAGAAAGTCTTTCCGTGAGGGCATAGGAGTCAGGAGTCAGGAGGAGATTTGAAAATTTCTTTGCCATCTCTTGAAATCCCAAAAAATGCACACTTTTTCCGGTATACCCTTCAAAACCCTTGCACTAATTTCTGTGTTTATCAGCCTCTAACCTTTGATATATCAAGGTTTTAGGTTTATTCAGCTAAATAGAGGTATAGACAATTCACCTGTTAACGCTAATATTGTTGAACTGTCTAAAAAGCACATTGATGATTATGAAAAATTATGGCGCGAACAATTGCGGGTTGTTCAAGCAGAAGATAAGTTTTGGGATTGGTTATTTAGACTGGGATATATTAGCAAACAAGACAACGAAGAAGGTTATGCGCTTGAGTGTGAAGATTGTACTCAAGGGTTAATGATGATAGAAACCCAATTACATGGTTCACGTTTGGCAATGGGACAAAAATTAGTATATATCCAGTACATTACCTCTGCACCTTGGAATCGTAAAGAAATCCAACGTCCACCACGATACAAAGGTGTTGGTACTGCATTATTAAGATATGCAAGATTGAGAAGTGTAGAATTAGGTTATGGTGGGAGAATTGGACTGCATTCACTACAGACTGCGGAACGATTTTATGAAAACCAAAATATGCTCAATCTTGGTGTTGATGAAGAATACAAGAATCTGACATACTTTGAATATGGTATTTTGAGACTACAACAATAATATCAATATAGGAAAAAATTTATGAATAATAATCACAATGTAGCAGCAGCTATTGACATACTTTTTAATCCTACATCTCTTCAAGAAGCAATTGAAATTAAAGATGAAACTGACTGTGATGTAACCGCAGGGTTAGAATGGGGTTTAGCAGTTCCCGCTTTATTGCAAAATCCTGGAATGTTTGGAAGGTTGACACAGTTGCGCGTATCACTCAACCGAGAACTGCGGTTACTTTTACAAGAATGGAATTTGGGTATAGGGGAAAAAACAGCTTTAGAAGTAGCACAGAAATGTTTGATTCAAAGACTTCAATTACCTGAACCTGTGGCTTTATCAGGACTGCAAGATATTTTAAAGCAAGATGAATTATATAATATTGACGAATTTATATCTAATCGGGATGTATTAAAGTCACTTTTAAGTATTTTACTATTAGATAGCGATTGGCAAGAAATAGCTGTAGCGGCTGCAAATTCAGTACGAGAACAGGTAATTTATCAAGTAGGCATTAATCAAATTTCTGCATAAAATAATGATTTAGGCTTAAATTTTTCTATGAATCACTCCACTACATCATTAACAGAACTCCGCACTGCATTAAAACAAATCTGGGGTTATGATGATTTTCGTCCTCCACAGGGAGAAATTGTCAAAAGTTTATTATCCCAAAAAGACGCTTTAATTATTATGCCCACAGGAGGGGGAAAATCAATTTGTTTTCAACTTCCTGCACTATTAAAAACCGGGTTAACTTTAGTAGTTTCTCCCTTGGTTGCATTGATGGAAAACCAAGTAGAAGAACTAAAACAACGAAATCAAAAAGCTGCACTTTTACATAGTGAACTACCTACTTATCAACGTCGGGCAACTTTGCAAGCTTTAGAAAAACAACAATTAAGATTATTATATTTATCACCAGAAACTTTATTCAGTCCTCCTGTGTGGGAAAGATTATCTCATCCCCAATTACAAATTAATGGTTTGATATTAGATGAAGCCCATTGTTTAGTGCAGTGGGGTGATACATTTCGTCCAGCTTATCGACGTTTGGGTGCTGTACGTCCAGCTTTATTAAAAACAAAACCACCGGGTACAAAAATTAGTATAGCAGCTTTTACTGCAACTGCTGATCCTGCTGCACAAAAGATAATTTCTGAAGTTTTACAATTACAAAAACCTGATAGTTATAAACTCAATCCTTACCGGAATAATTTACATCTTAATGTGCGTATTGCTTGGACACCAAAAGGCAGAAAACAACAATTATTAAAGTTCATTAAAAATCACCAAAATCAAGCAGGTTTGATTTATGTGAGAACTCGTAAAGATAGTGAAGAATTAGCAGCATGGTTAATAGAATTAGGGTATAATACTGCTAGTTATCATGCGGGTTTAGGTGCAACAGAAAGACGCGCAGTAGAAGCAAGTTGGTTAAATGGAAAAATGCCGTTTGTGGTTTGTACCTGCGCTTTTGGAATGGGGATAAATAAGCCAGATGTCCGTTGGGTGATTCACTTTCAAGCACCACTTTTATTATCGGAATATGTGCAGGAAATTGGACGTGCGGGAAGAGATGGAAAACCAGCGGAAGCGTTAACTTTAATTAGTGAACCAACGGGTTTTTTAGATGCTGAAGATAAGCAAAGACAGCAGTTTTTTGAACAACAAATATTGAAACAACAACAAAAAGCACAACAGTTAGCGAAACAGTTACCAAAACAAGGAGAAGTAACATCTGTAATTAAACAATTTCCTGATGGTGCAACGGCGCTTTCTTTACTTCATAGTAGTGGACAATTACAATGGCTTGATCCTTTTCATTATACAATTTCTGCAAAGTCGGGAAAACAGCCACAAATGCAATTACAAGCTACTAAACAGATGAGTGAATATTTGTATAGTAAAAAATGTCGTTGGCAGTTTTTGTTAACTGCTTTTGGGTTTGGTAAAGAAGCGGAAAATTGGCGTTGTGGACATTGTGATAATTGTCGGAAATAGTCAGTTGATATGAAAATTAATTTGTAATTTAATTTGTGTGGACATTGTACACCTAAAATGCTATGATCTCAATTGAAGGTGTTAACTAAATAGGCAAGATGTTAGAAACCTCTTCTCCCAAAGACAGTAGACTTGATTTAAGAGTTACCCAAGAGCAAAAAGAACTCTTAGAACAAGCCGCAGCCCTTAAAGGAGTTTCCTTGAGTGCTTATACCCTTTCTTATTTGCTTCCCATAGGTTTACTCAATATCAATAAATCCTCTTTGAATAATTGATAATTGTGAAATTTGTGTTCATTGTAAAAATTATTCAGTAGTCATTAGTCAGTTTTTCAGTGGTTATCCTACTGACTATTGACCACTGATAATTAGTTAAAACTGCCTTAAAAAGCGCAAATCGCTATTATACAAACGGCGAATATCATCAATTTGATGTAAAACCATCGCAAAACGTTCTACACCAAAACCAGCAGCAAAACCACTATAAATCTCTGGATCATAACCCACAGATTTTAATACATTGGGGTCAACCATACCGCAACCCATTACTTCTAACCAGCGCCCATTCCACTGTAAATCAACTTCCGCAGAAGGTTCGGTAAAAGGAAAATAACTAGCGCGGAAACGAATGGGTAAATCACCAAACATCGCTTGTAAAAATATCTTTACCGTGCCTTTCAAATCTGTAAAAGTTAAACCTTCATCAACTGCTAAAAGTTCAATTTGATGGAAAACAGCCGAGTGGGTAGCGTCTACATCGTCTCTGCGGTAAACTCGACCAGGGGCAACAATTTTAAATGGTGGTTCTTCTTTTTCCATGTAGCGAATTTGCACCGATGAGGTGTGAGTCCGCAGTAAATTTCCATCTGGCAAATAGAAAGTATCCTGCATATCACGGGCTGGGTGGTCAGGAGGGGTGTTGAGGGCTTCAAAATTGTAGTAATCTGTTTCCATCTCTGACCCTTGGGCGACGGTGTAACCCATACCGACAAAGATATCTAGAGCTTGGTCAATGATACCATTGAGGGGATGAATGCGACCTTGGGGACGGTAAATACCGGGCATAGTCACATCTAAAGTTTCAGACTCTAGCTGTGCTTGAATTTGGGCAGTTTCTAAAGCGGTGCGTTGCTGGTCAAGACTGTTTTGTAAAGCTTCCTTAACTGTATTGGCGATCGCCCCAATTTTAGGACGTTCCTCCGCACTCATTTGTCCCATGCTGCGTAACAGCGCCCCCAGTTGACCTTTTTTGCCCAAATAGTTAACTCGCAGTTCTTCCAGGCGTTCTAGGGTATCAGCAGCAGCGATCGCTGTTTCTCCTTCCTGCCGTAATACTAAAAGTTGTTCCTCTAAATTGCTAGTCATTCGTGATTAATTATTAGTCAGGGGTCAATCAATTTTAGATTTACGATTTTGGATTTTGGATTTACTCCACCCTAAAATGTGGAGCTTGAGGATTTTAGATTGGCGTTAGCGAAGCGTAGGCAGCGCAGAGAGTATTTTGGATTAATTCTGCCCTGAAAAGGCCGAGTTTATCCCGAAAATTCTCAATCCACAATCTAAAATCCAAAATCTAAAATTTTTCGGTCAGTGGTCAGTAGTCAGTAGTCAGTGGCAAAATACAAACAACCAACAACTGACAAAGGACAATTAACCTTAGCAATGTGCCATAAACCAGTCAATGCCACAAGGTGAAACTTTCCTCTGTTTACAGTTTAGAAGCTAGAGAGCATGAGAAAAGTTTTTTTTGCAGTTGTTACCAAAAACACTGACAACAGACCATGAACTAATTATTAATTACCAATCACCTTTTCCCCAATAACAGATGAAATTACTAATAAGCAACGACGATGGAATTTCCGCTTTAGGTATTCGCACCTTAGCCAACACCCTAGCCGAAGCTGGTCATCAAGTGAGTGTAGTTTGTCCAGATCGAGAGCGATCGGCAACTGGACACGGATTAACCTTACATCAACCAATTCGCGCTGAAATGGTTGAAGCCCTGTTTCATCCTGCTGTTAATGCTTGGGCTTGTGACGGTACACCTTCCGATTGTGTAAAATTGGCATTGTGGGCGTTACTCGATTCCCCCCCAGATTTGGTATTATCAGGAATTAACCAAGGTGCGAATTTAGGAACAGAAATTCTTTACTCTGGAACTGTTTCGGCAGCAATGGAAGGTATGATTGAGGGCGTTCCTAGTATTGCTTTGAGTCTCACCAGTCATACACACAAAGACTTTCAGCCAGCTGCCAAATTTGCCAAACTGCTAGTAGACCATCTGGCAGTAGAACCCTTACCAGATTTAATGTTACTTAACGTCAACATTCCCCCAATCTCTTGGGAAGAAATAGCTGGTGTCACTCTCACTCGTCAAGGAGTGCGTCGCTATGTTGACGTTTTCGATAAGCGAGTTGACCCCCGTGGCAAAACTTATTACTGGTTAACTGGAGAAGTTTTAGAAGATGTCGAACCAACACCAGGGTTAAATTTACCCCCACACATTCCCATAGATGTAGAAGTTATCCGTAAAAATTTCATTAGTATTACTCCTTTGCAATACAATCTTACTTATGCCAATGGACTGCATAAATTGTCTACATGGAAATTTAACTTTACTTAAATTTTTCTGTATTTCCAAAGACTCAAGTCTAAATTAAAACCATTACCGTAAAATTTACACTTTAAACTAGAAAAATAAGCAGCATTTTTTTGATTTATCGCCCGCTCAGTCCAGCAACCAACAACCATGTCTAGGATAGAGAATCAATTTACAGTGCAGTTTTGGGGCGTTAGGGGTAGTATCCCCTGTCCTGGTCCACACACCGTCCGTTATGGAGGTAATACCCCTTGTGTTGCCATGCAAGTGGGGGGTAAACGTTTGATTTTTGATTGTGGTACAGGAGTTCACGTTTTGGGACAATCTTTACTGTCCCAAATGCCTGTAGAGGGTCATATCTTCTTTACTCACTCCCATTGGGATCATCTACAGGGGTTTCCATTCTTTACTCCGGCTTTTATCAAAGGAAATAAATTTAATATCTACGGTGCGATCGCCCCCGATGGCTCAACCATTGAGCAACGTCTCAATGACCAAATGCTTCATCCCAACTTCCCTGTACCCTTGCAGATTATGCAGGCCAACTTGAATTTTTATACTGTTAAAGCAGGTGAACCAATTCACATTGAGGACATTACCATAGAAACGACACATTTAAACCATCCAGGTGAAGCCGTAGGATATCGAGTTAACTGGTGTGGTGGAGCAGCCGTTTACATCACAGATACAGAACATTTTCCTGATAGATTAGATGAAAATGTCCTCTGGCTATCACGCAATGCCGATATTTTGATTTATGATTCCACCTACACTGATGAAGAATACTCTTGGGCTAAATCACCAAAAATTGGTTGGGGACATTCTACTTGGCAAGAAGCGGTGAAAATAGCCCAAGCAGCCAACGTGAAAACATTGGTCATTTATCACCATGATCCTGCCCACAATGATGATTTTTTAGATAATGTGGGTAAACAAGCAGCGGAGAAATTTCCTGGTGCAATTATGGCCAGAGAGGGATTAATACTGGATGTTCCTGTATTAGATGCTGTCTCTAAATCATTACCTTTACGTAAGTCATAAAATAATCGTTTAGGTGATAGGTGACTCTTGACAAGTGTGAGAGAGAACAGTTCTTAAATGATGACCGTCATCATTGGACAAGATATAACTTCCCCAAGACGATACTTATTCAAAAATGTTAAAAAAGGTAATTTTTTAGGATAATTACTAATTTGTAATTGGTAAACAAGGTAATGGGTCTGCTAATTTTACACCCTGCACCCCTTACCCTACACCTGCTCCAAGCCTCAAATACGTCTAAAAGGCAGAGGTTGGCAAACGCTGATAACGAAAATAAACCTAAAATCCCTGAATCCAAGTGCTAAATTTGTCTGAGGCTGGTTGTTTTTTTTGGGGGTGTTCTATGTGGGTTGCTGCTTCTACTGAACAGCTACTAACACCAACTGCTGTTGCTCTTGGTAAATTTGATGGTGTTCATCTTGGTCATCAAAGAGTAATTCAACCAATTTTGCATTCAGCAGTAAGTGAAAATGGGCGGGGAAATGGGGATAAATTACCAAAATACTCACCAGATCATCCCTCTCAATTATTAACCGTACCATCATCCCCAAACCATACATATTCAACGGTTGTTACCTTTGATCCTCATCCCCAGGAGTTTTTTACTGGTCAACCCCGTGCTTTGTTAACTCCCCTAGATGAAAAAGTCGAACAACTGCGATCGCTAGGTGTAGAACAACTTGTATTATTACCCTTTGATAGAGAATTATCTGCTTTATCACCAGAAGATTTTGTCAAAAAAATCCTTGTCGAAAAACTGCAATGTCAAAAAATCAGTGTTGGGGAAGATTTCTGTTTTGGCAAAAAACGCATGGGTAACGCCAAAGATTTGCAAATTATCGCTGCTCAGTACAATATACCTGTAACTATAGTTCCCATACAAACTGATACAGTAAATTTTCCCAACAATACTGATAATATCCCCAATGATTTCACAGAAGATGGTCGTATTAGCACTTCCTCAATTCGCCAAAGTTTAGAATTAGGAGATATGACTAGAGCAACCCGCTTACTGGGAAGACCTTATAGTTTAACTGGTGTGGTGATAACAGGGCAAAAATTAGGTAGAACCATTGGTTTTCCTACTGCTAACTTGCAACTTCCAAAAGATAAATTTTTACCCCGTCTGGGAGTTTACGCTGTGCGGGTTTTCATTCACAGTGAAACCCCTGATACCGCTCCTGTGGAAAAATTAGGCGTGATGAATATTGGCAACCGTCCCACTATCAACGGTACATACTCAACAATAGAAGTACATTTATTTGATTGGTCTGGTGATTTGTACGGTAAAACATTGGTGGTAGAGTTAGTCAAATTTTTACGCCCAGAACAAAAATTTGCTGATATAGAAGCTCTGAAAACCCAAATTCAACTTGACTGCACCATAGCCAAAGAAATTTTAAATAGGACATACTGAATTTGAATGATAACTGGGGAACAATATATATATTGGTGATTGGTGACTGGTGACTGGTGACTGGGAAGAATAAATTAATTACCAATTACCAATTACCAATTACCTAAAGAGAATGAGAGAAAAAATTGACGCTTTAACCCAAAATCTGGCTCGTACCATCGTTGGTAAAAATGAAGCAGTACGCTTGGTTTTAGTTGCTTTGCTTGGTGGTGGTCATGCTTTATTAGAAGATGTACCTGGTGTTGGTAAAACCTTGCTGGCGAAATCTTTAGCGCGTTCTGTAGATGGTAAATTTCAACTGCTACTCAAAACCCCGTCGAATACCAAGGAACATTTCCTTTACCAGAAGCACAAATGGACCGGTTTATGCTTTCCTTGAGTTTGGGTTATCCTTCGGAAACTGAAGAATTACAAATGTTGCAAAATCTTCAGGAGGGTGTACAAGTTACTGATTTACAACCTTGTATTACTTTGGAAGAAGTTGCACAATTACGTCAACTTTGTTCACAGGTAAAAGTAGAAACATCTTTACAAGAATATATTTTAGAATTGGTGAGAACTACGAGACAGGATGAGGAAATTACTTTAGGTGTTAGTCCTCGTGGTAGTGTGGCATTACAAAAAGCTGCCCAAGCATTAGCTTTTATATTAGGTAGAGAATATGCAATACCCGATGATGTGAAGTTTTTAGCGCCTTATGTTTTGAGTCATCGTTTGATTCCTAGAGGGGGAAGGAATGCGAAAACGATAGTTGATCGGATATTGCGATCGGTTGCTATTCCTTAAAGGTGAGAGGTAACAGGTGACAGATGTAAAAGTTTGTTTTTGTATAGTTACATCTTGCACCTGTTACAACTATAATAAATTTATTGGATAAAACGACAGTTTATAATCATGCAGAAAATTATTATCAAAAACTTCGGTGCTATTGAATATGCAGAGATTGAAGTTAGAAAAGTATTAGTTTTAATTGGTGAACAAGCAAGCGGTAAAAGCACTATTGCTAAATTGATTTATTTTTTTAAATCACTAAGAGATGATTTGTTTAGTCAAATATATCAGGATGCAGAAAAAGCGAATTTTGATAAACTGCGTGATATTATGTTTCCCGTAAGAGAAAAATTTTACGACTTTTTCGGTTCTACATTACACTTACCTGATTTTGAAATAACATTTTATTATAGTCTTGAAGAAGATAAATGGTTGAGATTAACCCTTAATGATAAGAAAAAACTAGATTCTCGATTCAGTGATAATTTCTTTAATGAGGATTTTAAAAATTCTGTAAGCAATATTAAAAAACTTCTTCAACAAGATTTAAGTACAAACAATATTTACGAACAATTGACGTATGAGAAAAATAGAATTAGATATGCTCAACGGCTTTCTAAGTTGTTGAATGAATTATTTGAAAGTAATCAAACAGATTCATTGTTTGTAATTGCAGGTAGAAATGCGACAGTAAGTTATTCTGATTTTTTTGAAAGATACTTATCGGCAAGTATTCAAAATAGTTTAGAAGAAAATAGGAATAAACCAATAGAGGAAAATGAGGAAAGGGAAAATAACAAAAAAGCATTTCAGCGTAAGCAACAAACAATAGATGAAACTTTAATGTTGAAATTTATGGAAAAAGTTGCGAGAATTAAAGACACATTCAAAAAATTTGATAATTTTGAGGGACTAATTGAAAGTTATGAAGATGATGAAAATATACAACAAAAATTATATGGTATCAAAAACCGAATAGATGAAATAATAAAAGGTGAATACAGGATTGATAATTGGGGAGAAAAAATTATATTTAACACTCAAAAAGGAGAGTATGTTCATCTTTCTAATGCTTCATCAGGACAGCAAGAATCTATAAGGATTTTACAAGATATATTCCTGAATATTCTTGATAATACCAAAATATTAAGAATATTGGAAGAGCCAGAAGCCCATTTATTCCCTATTGCACAAAAACAACTGATTGAGTTATTATCTTTAATGGTTAATCAAAATGATGATAATCAACTCATCATCACCACTCATAGTCCTTATGTACTTACAGTTTTTAATAATCTTCTATTTGCGAATAGAGTAGTTGTCAAAAATCCCAATGCAGAAGTTGAAGTAACACAAATAATCCCTAAAGATTGTTGGTTACAAGCTGAAGATTTTTCAGCTTATTCATTAGGTAATCAATCTTCTGAAACAACGCATTATTGTGAGTCTATTTTTAATACTGAAAAAGGTACTATTCAACAAAATTATCTGGATACTGTTTCCGAAATTTTGGGTGGTGATTTTCAGACTTTATACAGTATCCACGCTAGAACTTTTAAAAGAAGATGAGCAAATTTGACGATATTAAAGAACTGCTATCAAATGCGTTTCCTAAGTTTCCTAATATTCTACAAATAGAATTGAGAGCAGAGTTTTCTGTTATAGACTATAAAGGACAATCTTTTATCATTGTCAGTATTGATTTCGATGATAATACATTTATTCTAAAAATCAATGGTGTGGAAACTATAATTCATGGTTTTGATAGCAGCAAATTATTTAATATCATTCATGCTACGGGAGTTGCTTTTATTCCTATTGATGGTAAACAGGGACTTTTAGGATTTGGTGATTCTCATTGTGATTTTGTATTTTTTGATGAAAGTTATTTCTGTTTTGTAGAGTTCAAATTAAATGCAACCAGTTTGAAGAAGGTAAACAAAAATAGAGTAGATGCGATTAGACAATTAAAAAATACTATAGATTTATTTGATGATAAACTAGAAAGGAATTATGCAGGTTTAAATTTAGAAGCTTATGTTTGTACTCCTGAATTTTACCCTAGATTAAATGCCAGTTGGCAAGCATTAGCACAGGATTTTTTAGAAGATTATGGTATTCCACTTTTTGAAAGGAATGATAAAACCTGCAAGTAAATAGAAATTAATGCAACAAATTATAATAAAATCTATCTAAATATCAGGTGTATACAAAAACCAAAATATTCACTTTTACCATAATGCTATTTATGCCTAGTATGTTTAAACCTAAATCATCCCACAAAAAACTCAAACGCCAACTACTGATAGTCATGCTGATTATTTTCGGTTGGAGTGTCGCCATAGGATTTATACTAGGTCTAGCCACCAGCACCCAAGCAGCAAACCCTCCGGAAATTGGTACAGTTGACGTAGTACGCGCACAATATAAGTTAGGAAAAGAATTATATATAGAAAACTGTTCAACCTGTCATCTAGCTTTACCACCAGAGGTATTTCCTACCCAAACCTGGAAAAATATCTTGGAAGACTCCCAGCACTATGGCGCAACTATTACGCCCTTAATAGGAATACAACGCAATTTAGTATGGAAATATGTTTCTACCTTTTCCCGTGTGCAACTGCAAGACGAAGAAACACCCTATCGTTTAAACAGATCACGTTATTTTAAAGCTTTACATCCTGGTGTAGAATTACCAAATCCTGTAACAATGGGTAGTTGTGTTAGTTGCCATCCTGGTGCAAATGAGTATAATTTCCGCCAACTGACAGCAGAATGGGAAAAATAAATTGGTGATAATAGTTGATAGTTGATAGTTGATAGTTGATTGGGAAACATCAAATTGATTACCCAGTCACCAGTCACCAGTCACCAGTCCCCAGTCACCTGTTCTAGTGGCAAAATGATACTATGAAAGAAGTTTAACTATAAGATATGAGTTAAAACCAATCACAAAATCGGGTGATTGGTAAATTTTCATTTCGGTTTTGAGTTGATTCTCATTTTCTACCCATCCACCACCAAAACGGTTGGGTTGAGTTAAGCGTCTATAATTATATAGCTTTTAGCTAAACCTTTAATTTCCATTCCCCTTGTTCTAGTTCTATAAACTGCCATGCTAAAACTATTGTTGGGCGATCCCAACGCTCGTAAACTAAAAAAATACCAGCCTTACATTACAGAAATTAATCTCTTAGAGGAAGAAATTAAAGCACTCTCTGATGATGAATTAAAAAGTAAAACTACTGAGTTTAGACAACGTATATCTAAGGGTGAAAGCCTTGATGATATTCTACCAGAGGCTTTTGCGGTTGTTCGTGAATCTGCTCGACGGGTGTTAGGATTACGACATTTTGATGTACAGTTACTCGGTGGGGCAATTCTGCATACTGGGCAAATAGCGGAAATGAAAACCGGTGAAGGTAAAACCTTGGTGGCTACCTTACCGAGTTATTTAAATGCCCTCACGGGTAAAGGTGTTCACGTTATTACAGTGAACGATTACCTGGCACGTCGGGACGCGGAATGGATGGGACAGGTTCACCGTTTCTTGGGTTTAAGTGTGGGGCTAATTCAAGCCAGCATGAGTCCCACAGAACGGAAGAAAAACTATGACTGTGATATTACTTATGTAACTAACAGTGAAATCGGTTTTGACTACCTGCGGGATAATATGGCCACTTCTATGGCGGAGGTGGTGCAGCGTCCCTTTAATTATTGTGTTATTGATGAAGTAGATTCGATTCTGATTGATGAAGCACGGACACCGCTAATTATTTCTGGACAGGTGGAAAGACCGACAGAAAAGTATTTACAAGCGGCAGAAATTGCTTTTACTCTTAAAAAAGATGAACATTACGAAGTAGACGAAAAGGCGCGTAACGTTCTGTTAACGGATGAAGGTTTTGCAGAAGCGGAAAACCTTTTAAATGTAACTGATTTGTTTGATCCTGAAAATCCTTGGGCGCATTTTGTGTTTAATGCGATTAAAGGTAAGGAACTATTTCTCAAAGACGTGAATTATATTGTCCGTAATGGGGAAGTGGTGATCGTTGATGAATTTACCGGTCGGGTATTACCGGGACGACGTTGGAGTGATGGACTGCACCAAGCTATTGAAGCGAAGGAACGGGTAGACATTCAACCAGAAACCCAAACTCTGGCAACTATTACCTATCAAAATCTGTTTTTGCTGTATCCTAAGTTGGGAGGAATGACAGGAACAGCGAAGACGGAAGAGGTGGAATTTGAAAAGATTTATAAGTTGGAAGTAAGCATTATTCCTACCAACCGGGTGAGAAAACGCCAAGATTTATCGGATATGGTGTTTAAGACGGAAATGGGTAAATGGCAGGCGATCGCTAAAGAATGTGCGGAAATGCACGAACAAGGTAGACCTGTGTTAGTGGGTACGACCAGTGTAGAAAAATCCGAACTTCTTAGCCGTCTCTTGAAGGAAATAGAAATTCCCCATGAGTTGCTAAATGCTAGACCGGAAAACGTGGAACGGGAAGCGGAAATTGTCGCCCAAGCTGGACGCAGAGGGGCTGTAACCATTGCCACCAACATGGCAGGACGGGGTACAGATATCATCCTGGGTGGTAACTCCGAATATATGGCGCGGTTAAAGTTGCGGGAATATTTTATGCCCCGGATCGTTAGCCCTGAAGATGATGAGTTTAGCATTCAACGGGCTTCTGGACTTCCTACCGGTCATGGTGGAGGACAGGGTTTTGTGCCTGGTAAAAAGGTGAAAACTTGGCGTGCTTCCCCGGAAATTTTCCCCACTCAGATATCAAAGGAAACAGAACAACTGTTAAAAGAAGCGGTAGACGTGGCGGTAAAAGCTTACGGTGAAAGAAGTTTACCGGAGTTGGAAGCGGAAGAAAAAATCGCGGTAGCTGCGGAAAAAGCGCCTACTGATGATCCTGTGATTCAGAAATTGCGGGAAGCTTACCAGCGCATTAAGCATGAGTATGAAGAGTTTACTGGTAGTGAACATGATGATGTGGTGAACCGTGGCGGTTTGCACGTTATTGGTACTGAACGTCATGAATCACGACGCATTGATAACCAATTGCGCGGACGGGCGGGCAGACAAGGAGACCCTGGAACAACGAGATTTTTCCTCAGTTTAGAGGATAACTTGTTAAGGATCTTTGGGGGCGATCGCGTTGCCGGCTTAATGAATGCTTTCCAAGTAGAGGAAGATATGCCTATTGAGTCAGGTATGTTGACTCGCAGTTTGGAAGGCGCTCAGAAAAAGGTTGAAACCTATTACTATGACATCCGTAAACAAGTATTTGAGTATGACGAGGTGATGAATAACCAACGTCGTGCTATTTATGCGGAACGTCGGCGGGTGTTGGAAGGTCAAGACCTGAAGGAACAGGTAATTAAATATGCTGAGAAAACGATGGATGACATCGTTGATTATTACATTAACCCTGATTTACCTTCGGAAGAATGGGAGTTAGAGAAGTTGGTGGATAAGGTGAAGGAGTTTGTTTACCTGTTGGCTGATATGCAGTCTAGTCAGTTGGAGGATATGGGAGTTCCAGAAATTAAGGCTTTCCTCCATGAACAAGCGCGTATTGCTTATGATCTTAAGGAAGCAGAAATTGATCAAATTCAACCGGGTTTGATGCGTCAAGCGGAAAGGTTCTTTATTCTGCAACGCATAGATACTTTGTGGCGTGAACACTTGCAACAAATGGATGCTTTGCGGGAGTCGGTTGGTTTGCGTGGTTATGGGCAAAAAGATCCTCTGATTGAGTACAAGAGTGAGGGTTATGAGTTGTTCTTGGATATGATGGTGAATATCCGCCGTGATGTGGTTTATTCGCTGTTTATGTTCCAGCCTCAGCCACAACCTACGGTGCAGACTTCTGGGATGGTTTAGGTTTTTTCACGCAAAGACGCAGAGGCGCAAGAGTGGCGTTTTCTGCGTCTTTTGTTTTAGGAGGAATTAACCACGAAGGAACGAAGGACACGAAGGAAGAGGAGGAAGAATAAAAAAATATTTTATCTGTTGTAGTATTAAAGATGTTGTAATATTTAAAACTATAGAGGCAGTTATATGGAATACAGTTATCAAACCCAACGGGGTAAACTGTTTGACAATATTCAACAGTCAGCAGAAATGGAGATTGAGAGAAACTTATTGGCATGGCAAGCTAGTTTCCGTGTTTTTGATGGTAATTATCACGAATTGATTCAATATCTAGAATATCCTCATGAGCAAAGCGAAAATCAAGAAGTTTTGATTGATGAAACCTCAAGACTACTGCATAATTTCCTAGCATCTGCTGGCTCATTAGTCGAGCATACTAGAGTAATTGTTAAGAGACTATACTCGGATACGCATCAATTTAGGAAAGAATATGACTTGAAAAAGAGTGAAGAATTAGTAAAGAATAATGTACAAAACTTTATTAAAAATTTACGTAACTATACTCTGCATGAAACGTTACCTATAGTAGAGTTACAAAACTCTTTTTCAGAAAATTTACTATTAAATATCCAAATAGATGTAAAGATAATTAAAGAATCAGAACACTGGAAATCCTGGGAAGATTCGGAAAATTACTTAAATAAACTTGGAGATAATATAAAATTGATTGATTTAGTCAAAAAATATTATGAAGTGATAATAGGTTTTTATACATGGCTTACCGAAAGACAACATAATGATATTCATAAAGCAGATTTAGAAAAGCTTCAAGAAATGAAAAAAGGAATTATGTAAAAAAGTCAATATATCAACTTAATCTGAAAAACTTATTTTGGGAATTTGGCAATTAGAATTAAGTGAGGAATTATAATGGATTACACGAATAAAAACGAATTGTATAAACGTTTTGATTTTATACAACAATCAAAACAAACAGACAGTTATAGAAACTTAAAGGCATTGCAAGCAAGTTATCGTGTCTTTTATGGTAATTATATTGCATTAACAAAATATCTAGAACCCTTCCAAGATCCAAAAGAGTCTTTAAAAATGTACAATTTGTACCAAATAAATAATCAAGAAAATTTAATCAATGAAACCTCAAGGCTATTCCATAATTTTATTACATCTACAAAATCACTAATTGATCATACAGATAAGATGATTTATAGACTCTACTCCCAGTTCAGAAATGAGTATAATACCAAAAAATAAGAATATATAAGAAGTCACTCAGTTAGCAAGTTTGTCAAAGATTTACGCGAATACACTCTACACTATACTTTACCTATACAAGAATTACAAATTGCTTTATTCTCTTCATCAAAAGATATAGACTTTAGGATGAAAATAAATATTGCACAGCTTAAAAAATGGAGTAACTGGAGTGAAAAATCTAAATCTTATTTACAGGGATTAGATAAAGGTTTGTCAGTTATAGATTTAGTTAATGACTATTTTATGCTGATACAAAATTTTTATGACTGGCTGACTACTAAATTAATAAGCCAAGTAACAGAATAAGATTGAGAAAAGGTTGTAAAATTTAGGAATAAAAATACCTTGCAAATCTCCGATTTTGACAATTTGGGTTTTAACAGCTTTGCCCATTTGATGTGATTCATTAAATAAATATATTCACAATTGTATCACAAAAATATTATAATCATGTTATGCTATAAAAGTGTATGGAGAAAAGATCCATAACTACTTTAGTGAAAGAATTATTAAGCACATTTGGTAGTTTACCAGAATCCGAAAGATTAGAAATAGCTGTGGAGATTTTGAAACGGGTTACAAATTTAGACTTTCCACCTTTATCCGATGACGATTTAGTGTGGAATGCTGAAGAACTCTTTTTATAATTATATCAACAAGAAACAGATTATGAGTACCCCTAGACGTGGAGAAGTTTGGCTTGTTGATCTGGGTTACACTGCAAAAGTCAGTCCAACAGTATTTCAAAATTCAAGGAAAAAATATTATGAATGTATCTATTGCTGACCAAATTATTGAACAATTAAAAATAATGCCTCAAGACTTGCAATATCAAGTCCTGGAATTTGCCCGCAGTTTGACAAATTCAAAAATCAAAGGTGTTCCCGGTAAAGAATTAATAAAATTTGCCGGTTCAATACCCAAAGAAGATTTACAGCTAATGAGTGAAGCAATAAACCAAGATTGTGAAAAGGTTGACTTTGATGAATGGTAGATACTTGCTCGATACTAATATCATTATTGCTTGAGGGGGCGACAAGCAAGTTGAAACCAAGATAGGGAAAAGGTTTGAGGTGATAGACCCTCTGAAAAAATCTGGTGCTTATTGAGAATAGTATACAGTTA
>NZ_JACJPT010000071.1:0-26859 GCF_014696195.1 Sphaerospermopsis sp. FACHB-1094
ACTTTTTCCGGTATACCCTTCAAAACCCTTGCACTAATTTCTGTGTTTATCAGCCTCTAACCTTTGATATATCAAGGTTTTAGGTTTATTCAGCAAACCCTACTTACTAAAAACCTTTCCTTGCTTTCTATCCTCTACCCTTGAGCAAGATGTAACTTTCCATTGTCAATTATCAATTATCAATTGATCACTGATGGTTTTCTTCTTTCTTGCTGACGGAGAATGACGGCTGAATGTTTACTTGAAACCTTGAATAAAACAATTATCAATTATCAATTGATAACTATGAGATTTCAGCTTGATGGTTGACTCTGTTAATAATTATTTTTCGCAATTCATCAGCTATTAAAATTAACGGTGGACAAAACAATAACATCAACAAATAAGATGGTTTTAAAGGTGCAGTCGAGAAGACATTTTGCAAAGTAGGAGAATAAATAATTGATAGAATCAATATCCATTCCACCGCAATTCCTGCCCAAATTAAACGGTTAGTAAAAAAGCCCAAACGCAAAATAGAAAACCGTTCCGAACGACAGGCAAAAACGTTACCATCTTGACAAGCGACAATTACAGCTAAAGTCATTGTCGTAGCTTGGTGATAAATCGCCATTGTTGCTGCATTTGCGGAGTGAGATAAAATACTAGGGCTAAGTGCCTGTAATTGGGGAAGATTATAACCATTTGTCCACCAAACAAAGAAAAATCCTGCCATACCTGCTAAACCTTCCAGCAGACCTAAAAAGCAGTAAGCACGCAGTAATAAAGGTAAATCTAACAGTGCTTGGGATTTTTTCCGGGGTGGTAACTCCATTGAACCAGTTTCCGGTTTTTCTGCCCCTAATGCTAGTGCGGGTAACATATCTGTACCTAAGTCAATGGCTAATATCTGCAAAATTACTAGTGCTGGCGGTATTTTCAGAAACACCATTGCTAGGAAAGGTAAAAACTCCGCCATGTTGGAAGCGAGAATGTAAGTCATGAACTTGCGGATATTTTGATACACCGCCCGACCCTGTTCAATGGCAGAGACGATAGTGGCAAAGTTATCATCTATCAGCACAATGTCCGCAGCTTCACGGGCAACATCTGTACCACTAATTCCCATTGCTATGCCGATATTCGCAGCGCGTAAAGCCGGGGCATCGTTGACACCATCACCAGTGACAGCGACGACATGACCAAGGGTTTTATAGGCTTCAACTAACCTGAGTTTCTGTTCTGGTATGACTCTGGCAAATACTAACCCGGTTTTGTGCTTGTGGATGATTTGCCGTAATTGCGTATCAGAAAGATGTCCTAATTGTTCACCGGTGATAATTCTGGGTTGACCGTTAGCTAAACCAATACGTTGGGCGATCGCTGCTGCTGTTAAACCATAATCACCTGTAATCATAGTAACTTGAATGCCGGCACGATGACAAAGGGCGATCGCATCCGCAACTTCTGGACGTGGTGGATCAATCATCGCCACCAACCCCAAAAAAGTCAAATCCTGTTCTAACAAATTATTATCTAGCTGATTTAATTCCCCCCCACCTTGCCTTGTCGCCACTCCTAAAACACGATAACCTTGACTAGCCAATTGATCATTAGCCGCCACAACTTCCTCGCGCTGAGTTTCCGTTAATTCCAGCTTTTCCCCCGAATGCCATAAATACCGCGAATGCTGCAACACATCCAAAGGCGCACCCTTGGTAAAAATCACATACTCGCAATTTTCAACATTATCTAACCCTAAATTACCTGATAATAAAACCGTCATCATGCGGCGGTGAGAATCAAAAGGAATCTCCCGAACCCTGGGCGATCGCTGTTGCAACTCCTCCAACTGCAAACCCGCCTTAATTGCCGCCACCAATAACGCCGCCTCCGTAGGATCACCCACAGCTTGCCATTGATTGGAATTGGGGGGATGATTTAACCGCGCATTAGAACAAAGCGCCGCACCAGCCAACATTAACCGCACCTGAGACTGATTTTCACTAGAGGTAATTTCTACTTCTCCCTTGGGTTCATAACCCACCCCAGTCACATTAATATTAGTATTAGGAATCCACAATTGGCGGACAGTCATTTCATTTTTAGTCAAAGTCCCAGTTTTATCAGTGCAAATAACAGTCGTTGCACTCAGAGTTTCCACCGCAGACAAACGCCGCACCAAAGCATTCTTAGTAGCCATGCGTCTGACACCAATGGCTAAAGCTAAACTCACAGTAGGTAGTAAACCTTCGGGAACAAACGCCACAATAATACCAATGGCAAAAATGAAACTTTCTTTGAGTTGCATTCCCACCAGCAACTTAGTTAATAAAAATATCACCACCCCCATACTCAAAGCAATGATAGTAATGATGTGAACCACCCTAGAAATCTGCACCTCTAAAGTGCTGGCTTCCCGCTTCACATTTGCCGTAAGATGGGCGACTTGACCAAATTCTGTATGTGTCCCTGTTGCATATACTACCGCCAGTCCCCGACCAGCAGCAACCGTAGAACCTGCAAATACTAAATTACTCGCTTCCGAAGCATGGATATTTGCGGCGGTGACAGGTTCGCTAATGCGGGGAACAGGCAAAGATTCCCCTGTAAGTACGGAAGCATCTACATATAAAGATTGACTTTCAATCAGTCTGGCATCAGCGGAGATTTTATCACCTTCTTCTAACTGCATGACATCGCCGCTAACTAATTCACGGGCAGCAATTACAGATAATTTTCCATCACGATAAACTTTAGCTTGGGAAGGTAAGATTTTTTTCAGTGCTGATAAAGCTTTTTCCGCTTGATATTCCTGCCAAAAACTAAAAATAGCATTAATCCAAATTACTGCCCAAATTGCCCAACCTAATTCCGGTGTTTGGGAAATAAAAGCTAATATTCCCGCTACCCACAACAGCAACGCCATAAAATGGGTTAATTGGTCAGTGAAACGGAGTATTAAAGGGCGTGTTTGTGGTTCAGGAAGTTCATTATAACCAAATTGTTTTAATCTTAAATTTGCTTCTGCCTCGCTGATACCTTGAGGAGTTGTTGTTAGTGTCTTGTAGACATCTGTAGGTGTCAGCGTCCAAATATGAAGGTTGGAATTCATACTTTTGGTATCAATCGGGCTTTGATATTTTAGATGCTGAGTTTATACCTGTTCATCTGTCAAAGGTATTATCTGAATCAGGATGTCTGGTTACTGAGCGAAGTCGAAGTACAGGATTAAAGGATTTACAGGATTTTAGTTTGTGGTCAAAGATCCCCGACTTCTAAAAATAATTAATTGCATGAATAAAAAGATAAATGATATTTTTTCTCTGCGTCCTCTGTGTCTCTGTGGTTCGTTTAAAAAAAAGGTAATTTAAAAGTAATACCAGAATAATTGAACGCAGATGCACGCAGATAAGCCACATCCTGTAAATCTTTAAATCCTGGACATCCTGATTCATACAAATTAAAATATTAGTACACCACAAATAAAATATATAATGTATGAATAACTCAACATTTACCATTTTTATAGTCTTTGGATTTATTTGGATTTTTATGGCCACTGCTGCTGTAATTGCACTGTTTAAATCTGATGGTCAAGAAATTAGGATTAGTAAAATGGGATTAATCATTATTATTCCTATTATTTTACCAATTATTATTACCTTGAGTTATGCAGCATTTAAAGGGTCTTTTTAATAAAGGGACATTTTAATAGGACTTACGCAACTGGCATATTTCTCTGTTCGTAGTAAGCGATTTATCGCTTATTTTTGGCACTAAAGTGCCTACTACAGACTTAAATTTAGACTTTCCTTGTGACACTTGCGTAAGTCCTGTTTAATAATGATGGTCAGAATCAGGATATCCTAATTTTGACATTTTTTAGGAATTTTTGAAAAAATCAGTAAAAAATTAGTGTTTATTCTAACATTTCCAGATCAATTCCTAAAGCCTGGAGTTGTTCAGGAGAAAGGGAACGTAATTTTTCAACAAGTTGTTCTCGTTTTTGTTTTTCAACATCTGCTCTTTGTTTTTCAACATCTGCGCGTTCTTCACCTGTTAACAATAAATTACCTTCTTCATCCCACCAACGCAACCAAGGTAAATCAGCATTTTGATATAAACCTTGCCAAATTCCTAACTCTACCCCTAAAGGTTTAATGGGATAATGTCCTCGTTCATTGGGTGTCATTAACTGATAATTGGTATCCAACAAATGATAAACTTCAACTTGTGCCTTTGTTACTTCATAAATAGCATAATAAGGAACACGGATAGCTTGTTCATAAACCCAAAATTTACCAACTTTCCCATCGTTTCCTTGAGATGGTGGTGTTTTATCTCGTTCTTCTGTACCATCACCGGAGACAAATTCAATCACTATTAAAGGTGCAATAAATTCTTTCCATAACACATAAGAACGGCGCATTTTACCGTTTAAAGTTGGTGGTACATTGGGTACATAAAACCAATCTGGTGCTTCTGCACCTTTTTCTGGTGGATCTGTTAAACGCCAATATATCCCAGAATCTTGACCGATACAATATTGGCCATCTGGATGCAGTTTATCTAAAACGGGTTTAATTGAGTCTGTAATTAATATACTTTGGGGATGTTCTTGCAGATTTTTCACGAAAGTACCATCTGAGTCTGGTAACTGGGTGTGGTCTGGTAATGTCAATACTGTGAAGGAAGTCATAGGCATAACCAAGATTGTATTTATATTTTATGGTAATTTTTAGATGGTTTGTTAGTGATAAAAGTTGTATTTGTCAGAATCAGGATAACTAGGATTAAAGGATTAACAGGATGGTAATTTTTAGATTGTTTATAACATTTAAAGGCAATCATCAAACAACATCCTCAAAATCCCAACATCCTCACAAACAATCATTCAGCAACATCCTGTTAATCCTATCATCCTGGACATCCTGATTCTGACAAAAATTTAAGACTTGACAAGACGCGAAATTTACATTATATTTATGTTATCAGTGGAAATCTGTCCGCGCATATATAGTAAAATTTTGTATCACAAAGATCCCCGACTTCTAGGATAATTGATTTTGATACAGGATGATTAGATCAAAGAAGTCGGGGATCTAAATTTTGTCAGAATCAGGATAACCAGGATTAAAGGATGTACAGGATGGTAATTTTTAGATGGTTTATAATCATTTAAATAAAATTATCAAAAAACATCCTGAAAATACCCAACATCCTCACAAACAATCATTCAATCACATCCTGAAAATCCTCAAATCCTGGACATCCTGATTCAGACAAATAAAATACCCAACATCCTCACAAACAATCATTCAATCACATCCTGCAAATCCTTAAATCCTGGACATCCTGATTCTGACAAATGCAAGGTTTAATTAAGATTTGAGAATGTACCAAAATTGTGATATTATATTATAAGACTTGATCAAGTAAAGATAAATAATTAATTCAACACAATTTTCATGAGGAGATAAATTTATGAGTTTAACTATTTCTGATGAAATTCTCCATTCTACAGGAATGACATCAAAAGAATTATTAATAGAAATTGCAGTGATGTTATTTGAAAAAGAAAAAGTTAGTTTAGGTAAAGCTAGTAAAATAGCTGAAATGAATTATGTAGAATTTCAGGAATTACTCGCTCAACGTAATATTTCCCTTCATTATGATGTTGCAGAATTTCAAGAAGATATGAAAACTCTTCAAGAAACAGGTTGGTTATGATTATTGTTAGTAACACATCACCAATTAGCAATTTAGCTAAAATTGATCACCTATTTTTACTGCAAGAAATTTATAGTGAAGTTATTATTCCTCAAGCAGTATATGATGAATTAACAGATATTAGAGCAGGAGAAAAAGTTAATAATGCTATAAAAAATGCTAATTTTATCAAGAATCAACCTGTTATTAATTATCAATTAGTAAAAGATTTACAGCGAAATTTAGATAGGGGAGAATCTGAAGCAATTGTATTAGCAATAGAATTAAATGCTAATAAGTTGTTAATAGATGAAAGATTAGGAAGACAGGAAGCGATAAAATTAGGATTGTCTTTGACTGGAGTATTAGGTATATTGTTGATTGCTAAAAAAAGAGGATTAATTAATAATGTTAAATCTTTGATGGATAAGTTAATTTCTCACACAGCTTTTAGAATTGGTGATCAACTCTATTATACTATTTTGATAGAAGCTAATGAAAATTAGTAGTTTGTAGGGTGCGTTAGGAGTGCAAAAAGATCATAAAATACACCAATCAATTTACACGAAGTAACGCACCATTAATTATGATGCTTCACTGGTAAAATCTACCTTGTCATAAATATCAGCCAAAGAAATTTCACAAGCAATAGAAGCTAAATTCAAAATATCATTACTATCTTCATATTCTAAAAATGTCCATTTTCTCCGATCTGTTTTAATATACTGTTCAACGTGCATTGTATATTGATCAATTAAAATATATTCTTGAAAACTAGGAATAGTGCGATAAGCTGCAAATTTCTCATCTCGATCATAACCTTTGGTAGATTTTGATAATACCTCAGCTATCATTATTGGGTTAGTAATAGTATCATTTCTTCCTTCTGCAAAAACCAAGGGAGTTTGCACAACCATAACATCAGGATAAGTGTGAATCCTTTTTTGAGGAATCCAAAGTCTTTGATCTGTAACAAAGACTTGATAGGGTTGACGTTTAAGAGCAAAATTTAGCACAGCGTAAAAATTGCCAGTAATTTGGTTGTGATCTGGTGTTCCACCGATCATGGGTATAATTAAGCCATCAATATATTCATGACGTAGTTCTGAATTTACATCAAATTCTAGATATTCTGCGGGTGAGTAGTATTGTGTTTCCTTTGCAAGAGTCATGATATTTAGATTGTGAGTATTACTTTATTTTTGATATTAGCTTACTCCTATTTGATAAGTAATCGAACGTGCATCAAGATCAACAACTACCTTTCCCCCATGATTTTTCTCTACTTGTCTCCAAACATCATAACCCATGAAAATCGCCTTCTCCCAATCTCCCAATGAACAACGAGAAACTTCTAAATGAGATGTCATATTTTTAATAGTCTTCAATAGTTGATAATCTAAAGTTGAAACACCTTCTAAAAAACCGTGATCTTTAGCATAACTAAATACAAGTGCTGATATACCTTCCTCAATAGCTACTGCACGACCTCCGTCTTCAACTTCGTCAATAAGAGGATTACTTTTGCGCTTACGTTTTAGAATGCTACGAGTAACTACAGACCAACCTAAAATAGCAGCATAAGCAAAATGAAAAACATCATGGAAGCGATACCCATCACTTTGATAAGAATTATCAGTGAGATCATTTCCTATCTGTTCTTTATTAATAAATGCCTTCATTTTGACTGAATTATCTTGGCTGACTTCTGTAAGTTCTACTACAAATTGTCGTGGTAAACTTTCATGTTCTGGAAATTCATTATCAAAGATGTAAATTGTATTTTTATTATCTATTTCTGTTGAATCTCTCCATCCCCAACGGTCATTGCACTTTCTTAAATTATTCTCTGCTATTTCTTCTAAATTTAGGTCAAATTTACTGGCTATATTGGAAATATACCAAAGCATATCTCCCAATTCTTCTGCAATTCCTTCTTTAAATAATTTGTGTGCATCACCATCGCGTAAATGTTTTTTATATTCTGTCATCAATGAACCAACTTCCCCTACTAAACCTAATAGCGGTATGATTAATTCAGTACCTTCAACAGCAGGAATTTGATCTGTGTTTAGTGCTTGTTTTTGATATTCGGAAAAATTCATAATGTTATTCCTTTCATTATAAAATTAAAATTTATTGCTGATAAAATTTAATTAATTTTGAGTAAAAATAATTGCTTGTGTATCCTTTTTTACATATAGAGGGTGGCGTGGATATCCATACTTTGTTAATCCTAAACAGTACAGAGAGTTGTGATCATAAATAAGATTGATAACTTCTTGATCTCTGTTATTAAAACTGCCTTTTGTTCCCCATGCTAAAATAATTAAAGATGTGTTTTTTATAGCTAATTTTATATAATCATCATTTTGTTTTCCTATGGGTTCATCTACTTGACAAAGTTCACGAGGGTTTGTAGCACGATAAGCAAATAAGTTAACTACTTCAAGAGAACCATAACCCCAATATTTAGCAAAGTGAATACATTTACGAAGTGTTGGATCATCATTTTTCTGATCTGCGGTACTTGGGTTCAGCATCACGAAAGTCACTTTCTGCAAATTTTCATCCCATTTACGACCTAGTAAGTAGCGGTAATTTCCTACAATTTCGGCATATTTTTCCATTTCATCATTCTTGATTTTATTCATAAACACCTATAAATGTTAAAAATGATTTTTTAAAATAAACACATCTGAACAGATGTCTTTGGTTCTTGATTTTGTACAGACGCAGATTTTTTATTCTGTTGATATTTTTTCTGCAATTTTGATAAAGTATCTGATATCTCAGATGTAGTGTTTACCAAAGTATCTAATTCTAAAGATAACTGCTGACAATTATCTTGTATATCAAGAATTTCTAACGGTGGTAATCTCTGGGCTAAAGTTTCTTGAACCTGAACATTAATACCCCATTTAGGAGGATAGAAATAATCAATTGGTTGAGGAGTAGGAGTAAACTTAGCCTTGATCTTTTTACGATTACTCTTTAAACCAGGAAATGCTTCTCTACAATACTTGTCAGTTTCACAGAAAAGATTTTGACAGTCTATAGCTTTGAGTGGACGACCCCAAAGCGATTGAAAATTTAACCCCAAACGTTGAAATTCATTTTCTTGATTTTCGGTCATCCAATAAATTACATCAGCATAACTTTTTCCTTGAGTATCAATAAAACATTTATTAATACCTCGTTCTGCGCCCGGTCCTGCTATAGTAAAACTGTTTTCATCAAAGTTAATAACTTCACTATAATTAATATCTGTTGCTAATTGGTAAGCCATAAACTTACCTAACAATGGATATCCTGCAATAATATGAAAAATTTCTTCTAAACTTTTAGCTTTGACTATGGGATTAATTACCCTATCTTTAAAAATCATTTTGTCAATTAATGCTAAATGATTCTGGTGTTTTTTATCATAACCAAACTCTTTACTAGCACAAGACATATAAGCACTGGTATAAATCACATATCCCAAATCCATAGCCTCTTGTAGTATTTGGGAATATACATCTAAATCAAAATTAGACAGTGTAATATAATTTCCTATTTTGCTTTCTAAATATTCCCAAGTTTCTATTTTATTAAAGATTTTAAATAGTAGTATTCTAAATAATACCTCTTCTTCATTTTTGCTTCTATTCTCATCATAAATGACATTTTTGATCAGATATTGAGAAACTCGATCACTTACTCGATAAGCATTACAAAATTTATAAGTATTAAGAATAGGATCACTCGTCCAAGGAGGAGGTACATTTTTAAGTTTGTTAAAAAATACTTCCTGACGCATAGCCGCAAATCGCCAATAGGTATCAAAAATTTCTTGTCTTACTTGCATATACTGTGTTCCTGATTTATGATCATTAATTTTTATCCTTTCCCAATTTCCCAATTATCGGGTAATCCCTTCTAGTTTTGCACAAAAATCAACATTATCAAAGTTTTTGTTGCTATTCTATAATTTTTAACGTAACTTCACTATACATATACAAAAATACACAAAAAAAACCTTGCTTGTTTGCATGAAACTCAGCTAAACTATCCATCACCCTAAAACTAACTATCTTTAACCTCTAACTTAATTCGATATCCCAAAACATCTAAAAACTCAACTAAACTATAAATCTCATCTCCGAAACTTGCAGATAAAATCTGATCAAGTTGTTGATATTTCTGTTTAGCAGTTTCCGAAAGATTATTTGCTGCTAACCGTGCATCAATAATATTCTTTAATGCAGAACGTAAAACTTCAGGTTCACGGACTTCTTCATCCAATTGTAAAAAAGTTTCTAAATATGCAGCAGCTTCTTCAACATCTTGGAGAGATGAAATTAAATATTCCTTATAACTTTTACTTGTCGGTGTTATTACTTCTTTCATGATTTTTACAATTTTATTAAATTACTTTTATGGTCATACCAGCTATTAACAATCGCAATAATATCATCTATTTTCTCATCATTCAGGTTTTTAAATTCCTCATTTTCATTAAATTTCAATGCCACATTATTTCCATCTTTGAGAATAGGTTCTAAAATCCATCTATAGTAACCTTCATCATTATCTAATGTAAAGAAAAACAAGCAAACGGGAAATGGTAAATCTCTCAAGACATTCAAATTGTTATATCTTTTATTTTTTAGCTTAAAAATACTATCATGCTGAATCAAATTAGAACTAGAAGCTGTTGCTTTCACTTCTACCCCAAACATTCTACCGCTAGACTTACCATCTTGGGTGATGGTTACTAATAAATCTAATCCTGTGTCTTTTTGTTGTTGAGAAACAATCAAATCATCACGACGAGTCAAGTAAACAACAGCTAAAGCTTCTGAACGGAAACCAATATACCAAGGTTGTTCTGTTTGCATTGTTTTATCTCCATTGTTGATCAGTAAATTGGGAACTTAAAATTTTCTGTATATTCTGTGTGTACGGTTGCCAAAAATTATTGACCTCATTCCAAAGGATTTCTCTATTCTGTTTATTAATAGGAAAATTAGTAGATAAACTTGAGAGAGATGTTAAATTTTCACCATTAGCAGAAACTAAATAACCGACTTCTTGAACTTCATCAATTCCCACTATATAAGTTGGTGCTGGATAAGATGCTATACCAAGTACAGATTCCTTTTTTACTTGCACCTTTAAACGTTTATCTTTCTTAGTATAACCTTGTCTGGTAGTTTTGACTTGGACAAAAAAATAAGGAATATAACAACCAGCACCTACTAACTCAACAATAAAATCAACATACTGCCATTTATCTCCTAAAAACTGAGGCTTAAAAATGGGACCATCATCAGAGTGAAATTTAGTGATTAAAACTTCAAATATCCTCTCACCTCTTTGTCCGAGTGCATCCCTCATTGTGTTCTGTATATCCCTATCTTAATTCAGTTATAATTTGCTTCCCAAAATATAGGGTAAGCAAAATTGCCCACCCCATATTAATTCACCTCTCTGCGCCTCTGCGTCTCTGCGTGAGCTTAATTCAAACTAAGTACCTTCCCGCAACTTATCCAAAACACTGCGATCCTCAAGAGTGGAAGTATCTCCCGATACCTCCTGACCCGCAGCCAAATTCCGCAACAACCGACGCATAATTTTACCCGATCGCGTTTTTGGCAGTGCATCAGTAAACTTAATTTCCCCAGGACGAGCGATCGCACCAATTTCACTGACAACGTGCTTTTTCAGTTCCTTACTCAACTCCTCACTGGGTTGATAAGTTCCCTCTAAGGTCACAAAAGCTACAACTTCTTCACCCTTCAACTCATCAGGTTTACCAACCACCGCAGCCTCAGCAACCGCCGGATGGGAAACTAACGCAGATTCTACTTCCATAGTCCCTAAGCGGTGTCCAGACACATTTAGCACGTCATCCACACGACCCATGACCCAGAAATAGCCATCTTCATCCTTTCTTGCACCATCACCGGCAAAGTAAGTATATTTACCATCTTTGGGCGGAATATGTTCCCAATAAGTGCGACGGAAACGCTCAGGATCACCGTACACAGTCCGCATCATTCCCGGCCAAGGATGACGTACAGCTAAATAACCACCTTCATTGTCGGGAACTGTGTTACCTTCTAAATCCACAATATCCGCAATAATACCAGGGAAAGGACGGGTAGCAGAACCGGGTTTAGTGGGAATTGCACCGGGTAAAGGTGTAATCATAACACCACCAGTTTCCGTTTGCCACCAAGTATCAACGATGGGGCAACGTTCACCACCAATCACTTTATGATACCACATCCAAGCTTCGGGGTTGATAGGTTCACCGACAGTACCCAACAACCGCAAGGATGAAAGATTGCGGGATTTAGGATGGTGTTCACCCATTTTGATAAAGGCGCGGATAGCGGTAGGAGCAGTATAAAAAATTGTTACTCCGTATTTTTCAATCACATCCCAGAAACAACCAAGATTAGATGCACGGGGCGCACCTTCATACATTACAGTAGTTGCACCGTTGGAAAGAGGACCATAAACAATATAGCTATGTCCCGTAATCCAACCGACATCAGCAGTACACCAATATACATCTGTGTCCTGTAAATCAAAAATCCATTTTGTGGTAATATGGCTGTATAGGTTATAACCGCCTGTAGTGTGTACTACCCCCTTGGGTTTACCCGTACTACCAGAGGTATAAAGAACAAATAGCATATCTTCGCTGTCCATTGGTTCAGCCGGACAGTCAGCGGATACACCTTGTTGTAAATCATGCCACCAGTGATCCCTTCCTGGTTCAATATGGGTTTTTTGACCGGTGCGTTTAACCACTAAGACATCTGTAACACTGGGTGCGGCGTTATCTGCTAAAGCTTTATCTACCTGTTCTTTAAGCGGTACAATTGCATCCTTACGCCAACCACCATCAGCAGTAACTACTACTTTTGCTTGAGCATCATTTAAGCGATCGCGCAAAGCTTCCGCACTAAAACCACCAAAAACAACGCTATGAGGTGCGCCTATTCTCGCACAGGCTAACATAGCAATAGCCGCTTCCGGTATCATGGGCATATAAATTCCCACGCGATCGCCCTTGTTCACACCCAACTGTTTGAGAACATTAGCAAATTGACAAACTTCACGATGTAACTGAGCATAAGTTAGCGTGCGAGAATCTCCCGGTTCACCTTCCCAAATCAAAGCCGCTTTGTTTTTACGCCAAGTCGTTAGATGTCTATCAAGACAGTTGTAAGAAATATTAATCTTGCCATTGACAAACCACTTCGCAAAAGGAGGTTGCCAATCTAGCACAGTATCCCATTTTTCAAACCAATGTAACTCATTTTCCGCTAAATCTGCCCAAAATTTCTCAGGGTCAGCTTTTGCGGTATCATAAAGACGCTGATAATCTTCCAAACTTTTGATTTGAGCTTTTTGGGAAAAATCACTAGCTGGATGAAACAGACGCTTTTCCTGTAGGATGGATTCTATCGTCGGTTGAGACATGATGAATTATGTAAACATTATTGTGACTGAAAACTATTGTTAGCAAAGTTTTGGCAAATATTGTTTAGATTTTCATTAAGCTAGATGAATCCAACTGTCTATCACAAAATTATCAAATTGTGTGATATCCCATTTTATTCCTTCTTTGTGTCTTTTGCGTCCTTTGTGGTTCGTTATCATATAATTTGTACATTTTAGACAGAACTAGAAGTAGATATCCCAGTAACCCAGTTGACAAAAGTCATAAATAAGCAAAAATAAGCCACTGAGGAGATAAAACCTAAAGAAAATATTAAGTATGATTGAGGGAAAGAAAAACAGTACATCTTGTACCGGGAAACAGGATAAGATAGAAAAGTATCAGCAAATAAAAAAGTGTATCCCCAGTTGCAGAAAATAAACAACCAGAGTGGTAGAGACTGAAACCAAAAGATAGTATACTAACTACTGTGGCAGTAAGTATTTTGCACCAGCTAACTGGGTAAAACCAGAGTTGTGAAATCCTCAAATTTTGGCAAATACAACCTTTGTCCAAAAATGTCAATACAATCTTTCTTTAATTAAGTAAATTTTACCAAAATTTTACTAAAACTTTACCAAAACTTTACCAAAACTTTACCAAAAACCAAATTTTAACACCAAATACACCAAAACATGAATCATATACATCTGTTCCCAGGTATAAATTGAAAACAAAATGTTTATTTAGTTTAGTGACTCAAAAGTAGGGCGTAGTTTGCAAGCAAAAGAAATAAAGGATAAACTAAAGTTATTAAGCGAGAGAGCCGCAACAATAGATCCTCAGTTAGCCAAAAGATTAAATGAGATCAATCGTTGGGTTAAATATACTCGCCCTGGTTCCCTGACTGCTAAACCTTATGTGCTTGCGTTTCTCCTAGAGGTAATTACAGACTCTACAATTTGGCTACTAATTAAATCATTACCTTCCGAAGCAGCCAGACAAGCAAAATTTGAGCAAATGACAGCCAATGAAAGGTATTGGTATGGTTATTTATTTCCTAAGTGGATCAACTCAACAGATGCCAAATTTTATATTTGGAAGAAAAAAATGATGGCAGGGGAGTTTAATCAGTTGGATGATGATATGATTAAATCAATAGCCCAAGATATTGTGCGTCGTGAAGGGAATGTTTGGCAGCGTTATATTGCTGACCTTTCTATGGCGACAGATTTAATCGTTAGTAATCATCAACACAAACCACTTTGTATTCAAATCACCAGTGTTAGTAAAGAATTTCATGGTCAAAAATATGAAAAGTGGCAAAATGCCCTGCAAATGTGGGAAATAGAGCGAGGATTGTTTTTAAGTTACAATCCTGGCGAAAATGATTTTATCAACCAGTTAGTAAATGTGGCGCTGTACAACAGTGATCATCTGTCCCAAGGAAAGTATGTCAACTTTTCCTGATATCCAATTGTTGATATTGAACACCTGAGTCCTTGCCTAAATCGTTACCTGTTTACGACAGCATTTATCAGCATTTATGCTTAACCAAAAAGAAATGAACAGCATTACTCAAGTAGATGAATTTGCTGAAATTTTAGCAGCAGCCCGCAGAATGCAACAAGACTGGTTAGAATATGGAGTAAATTATGTACATCTTTATGTTGAAGATGCCGATGGAGATTGGTTAGAAACATGGGATGATGATGAAATATTGAATCATTCTTTATTAGATACTATTAAAGAATTTTTAGTAAGTAATGATGATATAGCAGTAAAAATTAGGTATCGTTTACGAGATAGGCCACTGTTTGATTTAGCTGTAGATTTAGAAGAATGTTTGCAGATTTCTAGGGAAGATCAAAAAATATTAGCTATTAGCGATATTCTAGCGCGTTATCTTCATATTTGTGATCTTGATTTACTGGATTTAGCAAATAGTTTGCTGGATAAGTTGCTGTAATTTTCCCAGAACATATTTTAATCGTAGGGGCGAAGCATTCGGGTGATCACCTACTGCGGAAACTGTAGGGGCGAAGCATTTGGGCGATAATTTAACGGAAAAATCAGACATCTAGATATCCCAAATGCTTCGCCCTGCCCCCATAAATAAGTTCCATCATTTCTTTTCTGGAGATTGTCATTTTTCCAGAACATATTTTAATCGTAGGGGTTTAGCATTCGGGTGATCACCTACTGCGGAAACTGTAGGGGCGAAGCTTATGGGCGATAATTTAACGGAAAAATCAGACATCTAGATATCCCATAAGCTTCGCCCTGCCCCCATAAATAGGTTCCATAATTTCTTTTCTGGAGATGTCTATTGATCTGCAATCTGCTTTATTACTAGAGAGTAAGCTGTTACACAGCTAAATTGTATAATCCTAATATTCTGAACTATTGTTTAACAGGCAAGAGGCCTGTTCCACTTATACAAATTAAATGCACAACAGCTTATAATTGATTAAAAATAATAGCGGTTTGTTCTATGACAGTTCCACTTTTAGAACAGGAAACAGAAAAACTGATAACTGTACCTGGTGTTTCTTGGCAACAGTTTAAAACTATTGAAGTCCAGTTAGAAGAAAATCATGCTGTAAAATTGGCATATTTAGCAGGGGTGCTGGAAATAATGTCTCCTATTGGTGATAAACATGAATATGTGAAAAAAACCCTTTCCTATTTATTAGAAGCATACATGAGATATAAGGGGATTCGGTTTTATGGTAGGGGTGGTTTTACTTTAGAAGCAGCGGGTTATGCTTCGGGAACACCAGATGAATCTTATTGTATTGGTACTAATAAAGAAGTTCCTGATATTGTGATTGAAATTATCGTTAGTAGTGGTTCAATTAATAGAACTGAATTATATAAACCTAAGGGAGTTCCTGAAGTTTGGTTTTGGAGAAATCATAAAATTCAAATTTTTAGTTTAAATGCTGTTTTGGAATATGAGGAAGTTAACCGCAGTCGGTTTTTTCCAGATTTGGATCAGGAGTTATTATTGCGGTTTTTAGCTATTCCTGATCAATATGATGCGGTATCGCAATTTATTGATTTTATTAATGATAAATAAGATACCCATCTAATTCTTTTATTAATCCACGTTTTACAGCTTCACTTAATGCAGTAGCTTTTCTCAATAAACCTTCCTGATAAATTTGCATTAGTGCTTGTAATTCAGGATGTTCTGATTCTGTGAGAATACCAGCTTGTTGTCTGTCTAGCAACTCACTCAAACGTCTATCTTCTTCCGGTTTCATTTGTAATTCCGTCAACTCTAAAACTTGTTGATCAGAAAGTTTTAAAATGGGTTCAATTTTCATTTTTGCTATCTCCATTCTTCCCGTTCTTCCCACTCATCACGCATCTGATTTACCAATTCTTGGGCATCTTTTCCTGCAAGTAAATTGGGAGCAATACCATGAAAATCAGTTACTTTATACTTGGGCTTTGGAGTTACTGCAACTGCTTCTACTGATTGCTTAATCTCCTTTACCAAATACTCTAATATCCCCATTTTTTCTATTAGACTTAATTGCTCGATTTCACTGATAACAGACTCAATGGAAAGGCTCATATTTTTAGATGATTAGTTTTATATTTTGATGATCAAGGATTTTACCATAATTTATTATATCTTAACACTTTAGATTAACTAATATATTGTTTTTGCAATAATTCTTTACTTATTTTCTCTTGTCTTTGCATCAAAAATCACATATAATTATTATAATTAAACGCAAATGAACGCCGATTAACGCAGATAGAAAAACAGGTTAATTAGTCAGCTTTTAGTAATTTATGTCCAGATTATTAGTCACCCAATATCAAACAGAAGTCCAAAAAATCATCCAGTTTGGTGGTTCAAGAAAGGAAACTTCTATTCGTTTCGCTTTTCAAAATCTGTTAAATGAATATTGCAAACCTCGTGATTTTTTACTTATCCCTGAGTTAGATTTTAAATTACCTAATGGTAAAGTCGTTTATCCCGATGGTACAGTTAAAGATGCTTTGCGGTTAGATTGGGGTTACTGGGAAGCTAAAGACGAATATGATAATTTAGATCAGGAAATTGAGAAGAAATTAAATAAAGGTTATCCTGATAGTAATATTTTATTTGAAGATTCCCAAACTGCCGTTTTAATTCAAGGTGGTACAGAAACAATGCGCGTATCTATGCAAGATGCAGACGCGCTAGATGGTATTATTAATAACTTTATAAATTTTATCCGTCCTGAAGTGCGGGACTTTCGAGAAGCGATAGAGGTATTTAAACAGGATATTCCCATTATATTAGATTCTCTCAGAAAGTTGATTGATTGTCAAGAGGGGAATAATCAATCTTTTGAAACCGCAAGAAATAAGTTTTGGGAACTTTGTAAAAAGTCCATTAACCCGGAAATTAGTTTGTTAGATATTCGGGAAATGATGATTCAACATATTTTGACTGAGGATATTTTTATTAATATTTTCAGTGAGTCGCAGTTTCATCAAGAAAATAATGTTGCAAGGGAGTTACAAGGGGTAATTTCGACGTTTTTTACCGGAAGTTTAAAGCGGAATACTTTGGGAAGTATTGAAAGATATTATGCGGTGATTAAAAGAACTGCTGCTAATATTGTTAATCATCAAGAAAAACAGAAGTTTCTCAAAGCATTATACGAGAATTTTTATAAAGCATATAATCCCAAAGCTGCGGATAGATTGGGTATTGTGTATACTCCTAATGAAATAGTTAGGTTTATGATTGAAAGTGTGGATTTTTTAGTACATAAACATTTTGGTAAGTTGTTAGGGGATAAAGATGTAGAAATTTTAGATCCTGCGACTGGTACGGGGACGTTTATTACTGAGTTAATTGATTATTTACCTCCCCATAGTTTACAGCATAAATATCAACATGAGATTCATTGTAATGAGGTAGCAATTTTACCTTATTATATAGCGAATTTGAATATTGAATATACTTATAAACAGAAGATGGGGGTTTATGATGAGTTTGAAAATATTTGTTTTGTGGATACTTTGGATAATACGTTGTTTGCAGGTAAGCAAATGGATTTGTTTGCGATGACTTTGGAGAATACGGAGAGGATTAAAAGACAGAATGATCGGACTATTTCGGTGATTATTGGGAATCCTCCTTATAATGCAAAGCAGGAAAATTTTAATGATAATAATGCAAATCGTAGTTATCAGAATATTGATAAGTTGATTAAGGAAAGTTATGTAAAATATAGTAAAGCGCAAAATAATATTGTTCTTTATGATATGTACACTAGATTTATTAGATGGGCTTCTGATAGACTAGGGAAAAATGGGATTATTGCGTTTGTTTCTAATAGTTCTTTTATAGACTCTTTGACTTATGATGGGTTTAGAAAAGTTGTAGCTAAAGAATTTAGTGAAATTTATATTATTGATACTAAAGGAAATGCAAGAACAAGCGGAGAAAGAAGAAGAAAAGAAGGAGGTAATGTTTTTAGTAATGAAATTAGAGTAGGTGTAGCTGTTTATTTTTTAGTGAGGAATGAAAAAGCGGAAGGTTTTAAGGTTTATTATAATGCAATTGCAGATTATACAGATGCAGATGAGAAGAAAAAATATTTTAGTTCTCAGAAATTTAGGGATTTAGGTTTTACTCATATTACACCAGATGATAATGGTAATTGGATAAATCAAGCTGATAATGATTTTGATAGTCTTTTACCTTTGGTTGATAAAGATGTGAAAGCAGGTAAAGCAGAAGAAGCTGTTTTTAAGTTGTTTTCTTCAGGTTTGAAAACCCAAAGAGATGAATGGGTTTATGATTTATCTAAAAATGTACTAGAGGAAAAAGTTAGATTTTTAATTGAAGTTTATCAGCAGACATTATATGAAGAAATATCAGAAGATTTAGAGTATCCAGAAAAAAATACAATCAAGTGGGATAGAGAATTAAATAAATATTTGGATAGAAGAATTAATAAAACTTTTGAATTTACACAAATCATTAAAAGCTCATACCGTCCTTATCATCAGGAATATTTTTATTTTGATGAGCATTTTAACGGAATGACTTACCAATGGTTTGATATTTTAAATCAAGATGATTCAGAAAATCTATATATAGCTTTTTCAGCTTTAGGAAATACAAAACCTTTTCATTGTTTAGGTAGCAATTTAATAGTTGATTTACATTTTACAGGTGACTCTCAATGTCTCCCATTATATCGTTACGACAAAGAAGGAAACCGCATTGATAACATAACAGACTGGGGACTAAAACAAATTCAAACCCATTATCAAGATGAAACAATCACCAAAATAGACATCTTCCATTATACTTATGCAGTATTACATAACCCTGAATACCGCAAAAAATACGAACTCAATTTAAAACGCGAATTTCCCCGCTTACCCTATTACGAAAACTTCCAAAAATGGGTAAACTGGGGAAAACAACTCATGAAACTTCATATCAATTATGAAACTGTTACCCCTTATCAATTATCCCGTGTGGATATTCCCTTAAAAGACACCCCTTCGACTTCGCTCACCCCTTCGACTTCGCTCAGGGACCGAGAGAAAGACAACTCTTCGACTACTTCGACTTCGCCCTTCGACACCGCCCTTCGACACCGCTCAGGACAGGCTCAGGACAGGCTCAGTACAAGTTCGCTCACCCCTTCGACTTCGCTTCCCCCTTCGACTTCGCTCACCCCTTCGACTTCGCTTCCCCCTTCGACTTCGCTCACCCCTTCGACTTCGCTCAGGGACCGACAAAAAACCATCAAAGTTAAATTGAAAGCAGATAAAAATAAAGGTGTAATTATCTTAGATGATATTACCACATTAACAGGAGTTCCTGAAATAGCTTGGGAATATATGTTAGGAAATCGGAGTGCATTAGAATGGATATTAGATCAATATAAAGAAAAGAAACCCAAAGATCCCACCATTGCGGAAAAGTTTAATACTTATCGGTTTGCAGACTATAAAGAACAGGTAATAGAATTGTTGATGAGAGTGTGTACCGTCAGTGTAGAGACGATGAATATTATTAAAGAGATGGAAAATTTCTGAATCAGAAAATTACTGTCACCTGTCACCTGTCACCTAACTTTGTCTGAATCAGGATAACCAGGATTAAAGGATGTACAGGATGAAATACTAAAAATTAAACGCAGATGAACGCAGATAAACGCGGATGATTTTTGCATTATTTTCCTAGTTTCTGGGATTTACAGGATGGAATAATTCGTGGTTTTAAAATTACTGTCAACTGTCAACTGTCAACTGTCACCAGTCACCTATCACCTATCACCAGTCACCAGTCACCAATCACCAGTCACCAGTCACCAGTCACCTAATTCTGTCAGAATCATGGTATACTAGAAAAAGTAGCAATTTATTACAGTAGCTATCGTAAAAATATATATTGCTGTTAATTTAAAATTTTCCGTTGTTTGAGAAATTGGAATGCTAGACCAAATATTTGATTACTTACACTTTCATATTAGTGTTGAAGCACTGATAGTATTACTGATCCTAGTTTTTTTAGAAGCGGTACTATCAGCAGATAACGCGATCGCCCTCGCTGCGATCGCCCAAGGACTAGAAGATCAAAAACTAGAACGTCAAGCATTAAACATTGGTTTAGTATTCGCTTATGTTTTAAGAATTACCCTACTGCTAACAGCTACTTGGGTACAAAAATTCTGGCAATTTGAATTATTGGGTGCTGCTTACCTGTTGTGGTTGGTATTCCAACACTTCACATCCCAGGAAGACGAAGATCATCATCATCACGGACCAAAATACAGTTCTTTATGGCAAGTTATACCAGTAATTGCCTTTACAGATTTAGCCTTTTCCTTAGATAGTGTGACAACAGCGATCGCCGTTTCCCAAGAAACCTGGTTAGTCCTCACCGGTACAACCATCGGTATCGTCACCCTGCGATTTATGGCCGGGTTATTTATTCGCTGGTTAGATGAATATGAAAATTTAGCAGACGCAGGTTATATCACTGTAGCGTTTGTGGGTTTACGTCTATTAATCAAAGTCATTAACGAAGCTTTAGTACCACCGCAATGGATCATGGTAAGTGCGATCGCCATAGTCTTAACCTGGGGTTTTTCCAAACGCACAGAAGTAGAAATCAAAACCCAAGAACCAGAAAAAACAGAAGTTAAATAGGGACTGGGGACTGGTGATTGGTGATTGGTGACTGGGGACTGGGGACTGGTGACTGGGGACTGGGTGGGGACTGGGGACTGGGGACTGGTGACTGGGGACTGGGTAAGAGTTTTTACCAATTACCCATTACCAATTACCAATTACCAATTACCAAACTATTCTTTCAACCAGGGAGCTAAATGAGGAGTCCAGCTAACCAACTCCTCATCCTTAAACCACAGTTTAATTTCCCGTTGTGCAGTTTCAATCGCATCAGAACCGTGGATCAAGTTCCGACCAATATTAATCCCAAAATCACCGCGAATAGTACCAGGTTCAGAAGTTAAAGGATTGGTAGCACCAATAATTTTTCTTGCAGAAGCAACCACACCTTCACCTTGCCAAACCATTGCCACCACGGGTCCAGAAGTAATAAATTCTACTAACCCAGCAAAAAAAGGTCTTTCCCGGTGAACATCATAATGTTGTTCAGCCAACTCTTTACTGACATTAATCAACTTTAAGCCTACCAGGGTAAAGCCTTTAGTTTCAAAACGACGGATAATTTCACCCACCAACCCGCGTTGAACTCCATCAGGCTTGATTGCTAAAAAAGTGCGTTCCAAAGCTGTCTCCAAAAGCATAAAAAAGTTATCTGGGTTAATTGTCAATTGTATGTCCGTCTTTTGTCTAGTATTTACAGGAAGAAATAAGACAGGGGGCAGGAGGCAGCTCACAGGGGTAGGTTTTTAATATTATCTGTTAAGGCAGGACTAGGAAGACAAGGAGGGAAAGTAGACAAGGAAGATTTTATCAGCACAATAGTCTTTTTGTTACCAAGAAAAGATGATTTTGTACGGTTTTCCTCCCTTGTCCACTGTCCTTCCTTGTCCCCCAAGTCTTGCCCTCACGACAATGTAAAATACCTACCCTTCTGCCTCCTGCCTCCTTCCTTAACTGATTGTTAACCAAGAAAAAATCTTTCTAGGTGCATATCTGTTATTAGACGAATGCGTTAAATTGTTAGTTCGTGGGTGATATACAGAGGTCAGGAAGAAATGGGTGTTGAGTCAACTACTGATGAGATGGTGAAAGTGCCTACCAATGGTCATAAATCAGATAAATCAGATAAATCAGAAGTGAAAAACCAAAAGCACAAGAAACTGTTACCACCTAGCACCATGTCAGGGGATTTATCTCGGACTTGGAAAATTGAGGATAGTGAGGACTTATACCGCATTGAAGGTTGGGGTAAGCCTTATTTTTCCATTAATGCTGCTGGTCATGTGACAGTTTCTCCCAAGGGCGATCGCGGGGGTTCTCTAGATTTATTTGAATTAGTCAATGCTTTAAAACAACGAAATTTGGGACTGCCGTTGTTAATTCGCTTTTCTGATATTTTGGAAGATCGGATAGAACGGTTAAACGCTTGTTTTGCGAAAGCGATCGCTCGTTATAATTATCCCGGTGTTTATCGTGGTGTTTTCCCTGTCAAATGTAACCAGGAAAGGCACTTAATTGAAGATTTGGTCAGATTTGGTAAACCGCATCAATTTGGGCTAGAAGCCGGTTCTAAGCCGGAATTAATGATTGCTCTCGCTGTATTGGATACACCAGGAGCATTGTTAGTTTGCAACGGCTACAAAGACCGAGAATACATTGAAACGGCAATGTTAGCCCAAAAACTCGGACAAACACCGATTATCGTCTTAGAACAAATTGAAGAAGTAGATATAGCCATTGCAGCTAGTCATCAGTTAGGTATTAAACCGATTTTAGGTGTACGGGCAAAATTAAGCACCCAAGGCATGGGACGCTGGGGAACATCCACAGGCGATCGCGCTAAGTTTGGCTTAACCATCCCGGAAATTATGGAAGCAGTGGAAAAACTCAAAGAAGCCAATTTACTCGATTCTTTGCAGTTGTTACACTTCCATATCGGTTCGCAAATTTCCGCCATCAATGTGATTAAAGATGCCATTCAAGAAGCCAGTCGCATTTATGTAGAATTAGCGATGTTAGGCGCAGACATGAAATATCTCGATGTCGGTGGTGGTTTAGGCGTAGATTACGACGGTTCCCAAACCAACTTCTACGCCTCCAAAAACTACAATATGCAAAACTATGCTAACGATATTGTAGCAGAATTAAAAGATACTTGTTCAGAACGGCAGATTCCCGTACCTACACTGATTAGTGAAAGTGGTAGAGCGATCGCGTCTCATCAGTCAGTTCTCATCTTTGATGTTCTTAGTACCAGTGATGTACCCCGCGATACCCCAGAAGAACCACAAGAAGGAGAATCACCAATTATTAGGTATTTGTGGGAAACCTATCAATCCATCAACAAAGAGAACTATCAAGAATTTTACCACGACGCAGCCCAATTCAAAGAAGAAGCCATCAGCCGTTTTAACTTGGGAATTTTAAGACTCAAAGAACGGGCTAAAGCCGAGCGTTTATACTGGGCTTGTTGCCACAAAATTCTGGAAATTACCAAACAACAAGAATACGTACCCGATGAACTGGAAGACCTAGAAAAAATCATGGCTTCCATCTACTATATCAATCTTTCCGTATTTCAATCAGCGCCTGATTGTTGGGCAATTGATCAACTATTCCCCATCATGCCCATACATAAGCTAGATAAAGAACCCACCCAAAGAGGAATTTTAGCAGACCTCACCTGTGACAGTGATGGTAAAATTGACCGATTTATTGATTTACGAGATGTCAAATCAGTTTTAGAACTGCATAAATTCAAACCTAACGAACCCTATTATCTGGGAATGTTCCTCAACGGCGCTTACCAAGAAATCATGGGTAACTTACATAACCTCTTTGGTGACACAAACGCCGTTCATATCCAACTCACACCCAAAGGCTACCAAATAGAACACGTTGTCAAGGGTGATACCATGAGAGAAGTCGTAAGTTACGTACAATACGACTCAGAAGACATGGTAGAAAACATCCGCCAGCGTTGTGAACAAGCCTTAGAAGAAAACCGCATTACCCTAGCCGAATCTCAAAGACTGCTACAAACTTACGAGCAAAGTCTCATGAGATATACTTACTTGAATAATAGTTAGGACTAGTGGTTGGTAATTGGTAATTGGTAATTGAAAAAACTTGTACCCATTACCCATTACCCATTACCCATTACCCATTACCCATTACCCATTACCCATTACCCATTACCTAAATTATGCTTGTCCCTAACAATTCGGCGATCGCTTGGTGTTCTAAAGGAATTTCCGAAGGTGGAGTTTGACGTGCATCTGTAATTAACCAGTCTAAAGCGGCTGCTTGCACATCAATAGCCGCACCGGTCTTATCCACACAATAACGACCAAATACCAGCTTATCAACCAAACGGACTCCCGGACTCAAGCGCGACCATTCAAATATCACACTATTATCTACTGTTGCACCACTACAAATCCAGCAATTAGGTCCAATCATCGCCGGTCCAACAATTTTCGCCCCGTCTTCAATTCTTGTCATCCCACCAATGTAAACAGGTCCAGTAATATCCACCTTATCCCAATTCACAGCTACATTCAAACCAGTGTAAATACCAGGGGCGACTTCATAACCAGGAATCTGCACATTTTTAATTTCACCCAACAGCACACCGCGAATAGCTCGCCAATAATCAGGTACTTTACCAATATCTACCCATTCAAAATCCATCGGAATGGCATAAAAAGGCGCATTGATTTTTACAAGTTCCGGGAATAATTGACTACCAATATCATACTCAACCCCAGAAGGAATATATTTAAACACCTCTGGTTCAAAAATATAAATACCCGTGTTGATATTTGTGCTGAGTGCTTCCTCTATCGAAGGTTTTTCTTGGAAAGCCTTAATGCGGTTATCATCATCTGTGACAACCACACCATAACTAGAAACTTCTTCCTTGGGAACAGACTTAGTAATAATGGTAGCAATTGAACCTTTAGATTTATGCCACTTTACCGCCGCAGTTAAATCTAAATCAATTAAAGCATCACCACACAAGACCACAAACGTATCATCAAAAAAAGGCGAAAAGTCTTGGATACGGCGCATCCCCCCAGCCGAACCTATGGCTTCCCCGACCAGTTTACCATCATCATCAATTTTCCCTTCAAAAGAATAGGCAATCTGCACACCAAACCGCTGACCATCACGGAAATAATTTTCAATTTCCTCAGCTAAATGGCTAACATTCACCATAATCTCGTTAAAACCATGTTGACGCAATAGCTCTAGCAAAAATTCCATCACTGGCTTTTGCAAGATGGGAATCATTGGTTTGGGAATGGTATATGTAATAGGACGTACACGAGTGCCTTTACCCGCTGCGAGAATCATCGCTTTCATAATTTTTTTTCCTTAACTATTCCTCAACTATTCCTCAACCACAAGCCAGTTTACTGTTTTTATCCCGTGATACTTAATCATCACTAAGTTATATTTATCAATGTACTAGGATTCTGGGTTTTGCTCACGAATATTTTAGTTTATGGTCGTTTATAGTCGTTTATGGGGTTGCACGGTTGGCTGAATTAGGTAAACGGATTGTGATCTCCTGATAAAATTCTTCCTGATATAGCTCTACTTTAGATTGTGCAGACAGCAGCAGTAAAGCCCAAAAAACGCTCACCATGTCGCCATTTTCTGATTCATGGTCAGAATCATTTGCATTTGCTGATTTTTTCCCTGCTTGCTTTGTCTGAGTCCACAATTTTACCAGTTGTTCTAGATTCCAACATTGTTCCTGTACATTTAACTCCCTTGCAGAAAGATGCAGCACCTGTTCTAGTTCTGAAGCTACTTCTGTTAAATTTTCTTGGTGAGCTAATTCTAATGCCTCCCGCATCGTTTTCATACTCGGCTGACGCTTAGGACGGATAGGTTTGCTGGTTTTCTCTACCCGTTTTAGCTGGTTAGCCATAATCTGCAATTGCTCAATTAGCTCTTGCAGGGTCACACGACGCTTTGGTGGTGGCATTGCTGCTGGACGACGACGCAACTGTCGCTCTAATTGCAAACGTTGAACATTGTATAATTCACTATCCGCAATATCCAGCATTGCATCATCAGACACATTATCTATAATATTATCTACGGTTGACAATTGCATTAAAGTATTAGCTTTAAATAGTACAAGCATGGATGCTGACAAAAAAGCCTGTCCCGATTGAGACAAATCAGTTTCATAACCTCTAGCGGTGGTTTGTGGTGACATTAGTTCTAGGTAACGGTCAATCACTTCTATCACCTGCACATCCCAAGGGTCTATTTCTCCCTTTTCGGCTTGTTCAATCAAGTGTGTAATCGTTTCTAATAGTTTTTGGGCATCCATTAATTTATCAGGAGTTCAGGAGTTCAGGAGTTCAGGAGGAAGAAGGTAAATATTTTTCCCCAGTCACCAGTCACCAGTCACCAGTCACCAGTCACCAGTCACCAGTCACCAGTCACCAGTCCCCAGTCACCAGTCACCAGTCACCAGTCACCAGTCACCAGTCACCAGTCACCAGTCACCAGTCACCAGTCACCAGTCACCA
>NZ_JACJPT010000072.1:0-26694 GCF_014696195.1 Sphaerospermopsis sp. FACHB-1094
TTAATTAATATTTCCTTGGCTGTTAAAATATGTTCTTTTGTAATAGTAATATTTCTATCTTTTACCATTTTTTCTACAATTTCTTTAGCTAAAGCATTCACCAACCAAGGTTGTCCTTGTGTTAAATCATAAGCTATTTCTATTGCTTCTGGTGTGAAAATTTGCCCAGTTGCTTCTGTATGTTGTTGATATAATTCTCCTACTTCTGTAAGATTAAAATTTCGCATAGTCAGAGAAGCAACTTTAATATTAAAAGGACTAGATGTATTTAATCTGTCACTACCTCCCGATGCTACTTTATAATCTCGCACATCTCGTAAACCAATTAAACCTACTGATGACGGAAAATTTTCTGGACGGTTAGGAAAACCATCTCTTAATTGTCGTAAAATAGAAATTAATGTTTGATCTTGTAAAGAATCAATTTCATCTATCAATAATACTAAAGGGCGGTTTAAAGATGTTGCCCAAGCTGATAAAAAAGCCTTAATTCTGCGGTGGTAGGATCATGATTAAATGCACTGCCTACTTCTACAGATACCATGACTGCGGCATAATTTCCAGTGTCGGTAAGTTGTTTTGCTAGGGATAACATGGCGGTGGTTTTCCCTGTTTGTCGTGGTGCATGAAGGACAAAATAACTTTCTTGTTCAATTAAAGTTGATAAGTCAGGTAAACGACTGGTGGTTGAGAGTGTATAGTTTTTTTTAGGATTACAAGGAACTGCAATATTAAACCAGCGATTGATCATGATTTTGGTAATAGGTGAACTCTTTAAGTTTACACTATTTATAATTATAAATTATATTGGTATCAAGCAAGACTTTCACAGGTTATGTTTCTCCTTTAAATATTCCCATTTAGCTTAATCTGGATCAAAATTAGGGGGTGCGGGTTGGGTTTTCTCAAACCAGTTTTGCAAAGCCTTATTTATTTAGAATTTTTGGAGTTAGATTTTACTCCTACTAGTTCTGTCACCTTGGAAAATGAATTGGAAAAGGTTAAAAAAGAAGGTGATGAATCTTATGAATTGGCAGCAAATAGAAAACATCCTGATTTAGTCATTGAGGTGGTTGTTAGTAGTGGAGGAATTAATAAACATTAGGTCATGGACGAATTTTGTCAGTTGATTATCGAGATTTTAACACCTATCGCTGCAAAAATACAGAACCATTCGATAACTTATTTAATGAATTTTTATGATGTAGTGCGATGTCTACAGGGAGGGAAGCGATCGCTAGTTTTGGTTTAAGTGCGATCGCTTAAAATCCATTTTTTTGTGCTTCCTTAACTATGAATATGAAAGTCTTTTAAATTAGCCCCAGCTAAATAGACATCTCCAGAAAAGAAATTATGGAACCTATTTATGGGGGTAGGGAGAAGCATTTGGGATATCTAGATGTCTGATTTTTCCGTTAAATTATCGCCCAAATGCTTCGCCCCTACAACATATTACAAAGTATTTCTGCTAAAAACTTGATCTGGGAGAATGAAACACTCTCAGTTATGTTAGCTGGACATTTGGCTCAATCTTAAGCCCGCGCAGTCGTTGTTGATGCTCAAATCAGTTCATTCCCAACTATTTTACCTGCTTCTCAAACTTTAAACCTGGACATACACTTTATCACCTTTAACTTGCACTTGATAACTTTGTAGAGAAATATCCGGTACTGTTAAACATTTGCCTGTATTTAAATCGTATTCAAATTGATGGGATGCACAGGTGATAATACCATTTTTAACTTTACCTTTATCCAAGGGAAAACCTAAATGAGAACAGGCATTACCATAACAGTGTACCTTATTATCTTGTTTGTATAAAATCAAGTTATGATTTTCAATTCTAACTCCTAATATTTGATTTTCAGGAAGTTCATTAACATTCGTAACTCTTACCCAATAGGAATTTGTGGGAATAGTAGCAATTGTAGAATTAGGAGTATTATTAACAGCTACAATTTTGGTAATTTCTGGACAATGGTTTTTAATAGTTTGTTCTACTAACTGAGTTAAAGTCAAAGTAGAACTGGCACAATTACTACAACTACCAATTAACTTAACTTCAACTGTATCCGGTGGTTTAATAGCAACTAATTCCACATCCCCATTATGGCTTTGTAAACTAGGGCGAATTTCCGCTAATGCTGTTTTTATCCGTTCTGATAATGGCAGTTTTACCAAATTGTGATACAATAAAACCGCATAAACAATATCATCATTTACCGCATTGCTTAAAGCGGCTAAATTATCCTTTTTCAAACTTTTAATCAAGTTCGTTAAAGCTGCTTTATGTAAAGCTTCAACCGCACTTTTTAAAGCAACGGCCACACATCTTTGACTTTCATCCCAGTCAGAAATAATTGCTTCAAATCTTTGAATATCTGCTATTAATTCATTTAAATTATCCATAAAAATATGCGTTTATCTGCGTTTATCTGCGTTTATCTGCGTTCAATCATAAAACAATCCCCCAGATAAATCTGTAGGGATTGATAAGTTTTATAATTGTAACTGCATCATTTCATGCGAAAATCTTTCAGTAGAAAAGGCATCATGACACCTGTAACTAAACTAGTTACAGTAATAGGAATACAAAGGGGAATTGATAGCTGTGCTAATAAAATTAATAATAGTGTACCAATACCACTAGCGATTATTGTTTGACGCAGAAAATATAGTGGATCACGAAATAATTTACCCTTGAGAAATAATCTCAAAGAAAACCAGCCTAATTCTAACATATATCCTCCTATTAGTTACGTATTAGTTACCTATTAGTTGCCTATTAGTTGCCTATTAGTTGCCTAACAAATTTAAAATTAATAACCCTAAAATGAGGGTGGGAATTACGCCAGCAGGGGCAAATAAACTACCAATGGTGGCTGAAAATTTGTAGCCTAAATCTTTACCTGCTAATATCATACCTCCAATTGCACCACCTACCATTGATAAAATTACGGCAATGGCTAACCAAGCTAATGCAGTGGTAAAATTGAGGTTGGTATTTAAACTATAAAGAAAATCTCTAAATTCTGGGTTGTTGATAAAATCAAACATTGTTTTTTCTCCTATTTGTTGACAAGTTAATAGTCATTTTTCAGGATTCATCAGATTCATCAGTTTGTTTGATTTGATATTGAAGCCTGATTAATGAAACCTGATTAATGAAACCTGATTAATGAAACCTGATGAAAATACTTGCTTTTCTCCATTTTTGATGCAAGTAAATATTCTGAATCCTGACTCCTTTACGGGCGTTCGCGAAGCGTGCTGGCAGCATCAGCATTCGGGCAATCAAGTATCAATTTTTGTCCAAGGGTATTTTCCGAATGCTTTGCCCCTACTGACTCCTGATATTTAATTTAAGGAAACTGCTAGTATTTCTGCTTCCAAATCTTGGATTGCTTGGGCTACTATTTCCGCTTTCTCAATTTCTTGATGTGCTGTAAATATTTGCCAAGCTTCTTGATAGTAGAATTTGGCTTGTAGCAGGTTTTTAGGATTCCCTAATTCTGGTTTTTCGGGGTTGTCTGGCAAGTTAAAAAGAACGTTAGCTTTGTTAGAAATTGTGTTAGCATATTCCAAGGGTGTATCTCTAGAATTACGCACTTTTAAAGCTTCATCGTAAGCTGCAACAGCCCGCAAATTATTGTCAATGGGATGGGAACTAATTAAATATTGCAAAGCATTACCTAAATTATTTTGCAACATGGCATATTCCCTGGGATGATCAATTATGTTAATATGCTCAAGTGCTACTTCAAAAGATTGTACTGCTAACCCTTGACGTAAATATTCCCGTTCAGATGCCATGGGCATTGAAAGATAGGCGATCGCAATATTATTATATAAAATCGCATATTCTTGGGGGTATTCTTGCCAAGTAAACACCCGCAAAGCCTCATGATAAGCTTGGATACTATCAGTTATCCGCGCTAAATTATAGGGAACTAAAGACTGTAAAACTAAACCCAAATTCATCTGCGCTTCTGCTACTTCTTCTGGTGTAGCAAACTGCTGTAAAATAGGTAAAGCTTCTTCGTAACTATCCTTAGCTTGTACTAATAATTGGGGATTAGAATCGGGTATTATTTGTAAAGTACCCGCCATTCCCACTTTTGCCCGTGCTTTCAGTAAAGGATAATCTTCACCACACATTTGATAAGCACGATAAAACAATCCTAACCCACTGCGTAAATCTTGGGAATTTTTCGGTTTTTTGAGAAAACCCTGCGCCATTTCTATCAGCATTTGGATTTTTTCCTCTGCTGTTGCTGACTCATCAGAAATGGCCGCCATAGCCGCTTTTACGGCAGAATCTGTAACACTAGAAGTCATAAATTGGCCATAGTAATTGAGTCATCAACTAAGCCGACTTACGCAGTTATTTAGTTTTTACAGATTCCCCTTTTAATAGCTATTAGCTATTAGCTATTAGCTATTAGCTATCAGTTATCAACTATCAGCAGTCAACTTTGTAAAAGTTCTTCTGACTCCTGACTCCTGATTCCTGGAAGGGTTTACCAGTGCTAAACCCCTACTAAATCATGAAAATAAAGTGTTTGTACCTATCCTTTGTTAAGATTCAAGGAAAGGGTAATAACATTAATATTTTTCACTATAAAAGATTCATTTAAGAGAAATCTAGCGTAAAATTACTAATGTTAATTTTTGTAGAGATAAATTGATCACTTGAGAATAGATTTCTGTATCATCAATCAATCAAAATCGAGTAAATCAAAAAATCCTGTCAATTCTGATTCAGACAGAAATCCTATGTTAAAATAACAATAATAATCAATCAGCGAGACTCTACAAAAATCCTCAGTAGTAGAAATTCAAAAATTGATAATGTTGCTAAAATTCCTGCGTATCTCCCCATCAACACTGCGGAATAATCCCGTGAAATAATCCCGTGTATCTCTCCACATCTACAATAGAAAAATCATAGCCAATGACAAATGTACTCTGGCTGCAAGGTGGTGCTTGTTCAGGTAACACCATGTCATTTCTCAATGCCGAAGAACCTACAGCTTGTGATTTAATAGCAGACTTTGGCATTAAAATTCTTTGGCATCCTTCCCTGGGTTTAGAACTCGGTGCAAACTTACAAACCCTGCTTTGGGAATGTGTCTTAGGTAAAACTCCCCTAGATATTTTGGTATTTGAAGGCAGCGTAGTTAACGCCCCCAATGGTACAGGAGAATGGAATCGTTTTGCAGATCGTCCGATGAAAGAATGGTTAAACGAATTAGCCCAAGCTGCTAACTTTGTTGTAGCCATTGGCGACTGTGCCACTTGGGGCGGTATTCCTGCAATGTCACCCAACCCCAGCGAATCTGAGGGTTTACAATTTCTGAAACGGGACAAAGGTGGTTTTTTAGGTAAAGATTTTGTCAGCAAAGCCGGTTTACCTGTAATAAATATACCCGGATGTCCCGCCCATCCTGACTGGATAACCCAGATATTAGTCGCCATAGCTACCGGACGCATCAGCGATATTACCCTAGACGACCTACACCGTCCCCAAACCTTCTTTAACACCTTTACCCAAACTGGTTGTACTCGTAACATTCACTTTGCTTACAAAGCCACAACCGCAGAATTTGGACAACGTAAAGGCTGTCTCTTTTATGACTTAGGGTGTCGTGGTCCCATGACCCGTTCTTCCTGTAACCGCATTCTTTGGAATCGCGTATCATCAAAAACCCGCGCCGGAATGCCTTGTATTGGTTGCACAGAACCAGAATTTCCCTTCCATGATCTCAAACCAGGAACAGTATTTAAAACTCAAACAATTATGGGTGTTCCCAAAGAAATACCGCCCGGAGTCAACCAAAAAGATTACGCAGTTCTCACAGTTGTTGCTAAAGATGCAGCACCAAAATGGGCTGATGAAGACTTTTTCTTGGTTTAGGGATTAGGGACTGGGTAAGAGTTTTTCCCCATCACCAATCACTAATCACCAATCACCAATCACCAATCACCAATCACCAATCACCAATCATCAAAATTATGCCAATTCAAACATTAGATATTGCTCCCGTTGGTAGAGTCGAAGGTGATTTAGATGTCCGTGTAGAAATCGAAGACGGATATGTTACAAATGCCTGGACTCATGCAGAACTTTTTCGCGGTTTTGAAATAATTTTACGCGGAAAAGACCCCCAAGCCGGTTTAATTGTCACCCCTAGAATTTGCGGAATTTGTGGCGGTTCTCATTTAAGTTCAGCTTCTTGGGCATTAGATACCGCTTGGGGAACAGAAGTTCCTAGAAATGCAATTTTGGCGAGAAATTTAGGTCAAATTGTGGAAACAATCCAAAGTATTCCTCGCTATTTTTATGGATTGTTTGCCATTGATTTAACCAATAAAAATTATCGCCGCAGTCATTTTTATGATGAAGCTTGTCGTCGCTTTGCCGCTTTTACAGGTAAATCTTATGAGATTGGGGTAACAATTTCTGCTAAACCTGTAGAAATCTACGCCTTATTAGGTGGACAATGGCCGCACAGCAGTTATATGGAGATAAATTAGGAAATTGCTGATATAGCAAGCATTTTTCAGGATAGGTCTGATTATTCCCTGTTTTTTCCTTAATTTAACCGATAAACCCACCCCATATATACAATAAGTTCATTTATTTTTACCTACTAGAAGTCATTTGGGGTTCTCAGACGTTACCTAATTTTTCCCTAACCTTATTAGGGGCGAAGCATTCGGGTGATAAACTATCGCTGAAACCAGTTCATATTCTGTCCGAATGCTTCACCCTGACGATTAATGAATTGGTGTTCTAGATTAGCGAGCATAACTATGGTAAATTTTTAGTAGGCAAAGAATAATCCAATTTACCCATATTATGAATTTCAAACGATGGCAGGAACTCAAGCAAATCCTCACTGAAGAAAAAGATTTGTCTACAATCTGGTCATATTACATGGATCATTTTGCGGATCATCCCAAATTCATCAACCTGGGTCAACCTGCCCAGAATCAATATATTGATGCAGTTGTCAAAAAAACCTGTCAACAACTATTTGGTCAAAACGTCAAAATTACCAATTCTCTACTCATTCATATTCCCCGACATCAATTTTTCCACGGACCATTCCAAGCAGGCGGACGAATTGGTGGTGTGATTTTTTATCAGGATATCAAAGTCGGTTTAATGGCTATTTCCGCACAGTTTCCCCCAACTAGCGAGGTGAAATATTCCCGGTTTACTGAAGTAATGGATCTATCACCACCAACAGGTAATGATTTAAATTGAAGCTTTCCTGACTGCCCCAACACCAAAATCATCATGTCTCGCCGGGGGAAACGCATCTAAATTATCTTGACAAAATACCATGTTAGTGCGTTATGTTACTGCACAAATAGCGATGGTAACAATATCAATTAATTTATGTCTTGTTCATCTTAAAACCTAATATGGGATAAACCCAAAACGGGTTTTTACACTCAAACAACAACAGCAGACTAAATTGCCATTAAAACTACATCTTAGTATCATCAAATATTCTTAAATAAATAAACCCCAAAACTTCTCCTTCTCTTTGCGCCTCTGCGTGAAATAATAATGAACCCAATACCCCTCACTTCCCAAGCTGCAAAAATCATCTTAGGAAACCCTAACAAACCCGAACAAATAACCATACCCCTCGCACCCACACCCTCAACAATGTTCGGACCCCGTGCAGCTTGTTTACTATCACCAACTGGACCATTATGGGTGTCAGATACAGGACATCATCGGTTATTAGGATGGCGAAATTTACCCACAAAAGATAACCAACCGGCAGATTTAATTATCGGACAAACCGATTTTTTTAGTGAAGGACAAAACGCCAAAAGTACACCAGGAAAAAATACATTTAGTGTGCCTACAGGTATTTGTAAATATGGTAATGGTTTAGCTGTTGCTGATGCTTGGAATCACAGAATTTTAATATGGTATAATCTCCCAGAAGCAAATAATCAACCCGCAGATTTAGTATTAGGACAAAGTAATTTTATTGATAATGAACCTAACAGGGGCAGTCAACAACCAGCAGCTAATACTTTACATTGGCCTTATGGGATTTTATGTGATAAAAATCAATTATTTGTTGCTGATACTGGAAATAGAAGATTATTAATTTGGCATAGTTTACCTACAGAAAATGGACAACCTGCGGATATAGTTTTGGGACAACCAAACATGATTTCTCGTAATGAAAACGGGGGCGGTTCTCCCACTGCTGCTAGTATGCGTTGGTGTCATGATATCACGATTTGGAATGGTAATTTGGTGGTGACAGATGCGGGTAATAATCGGGTGATGATTTGGGAAGGAATACCCACAGAAAATAATAGTTCTTGTGCGGTGGTTTTGGGTCAGAAAAATTTTAATTTTGTGGAATTAAATCAAGGTGTTTATTTTCCTAGTCGTAGTAGTTTAAGTATGCCTTATGGGATAGATATTTGGGAAGATTGGTTAATAGTTGCTGATACTGCTAATTCTCGTTTGTTAGGATGGAAGAAAAGGGAAAGTATTTTTTTGTTACAGGGTGCAGATGCTGATGGAATATTGGGACAGGATAGTTTTACAAGTAAGAGTGAAAATAAGGATTTTGGTTTACCAACTAGGGAAAGTTTAAATTGGTGTTACGGAATTAAGGTTTGTGGGGAAAATATGGTAGTTTCTGACTCTGGGAATAATCGGGTTTTGATTTTTTAATTTTATTAATCTCACGCAAAGACGCAAAGGCGCAAAGATGATAAGAGAAGAAATTAGGGTTAAGGGTACTGTTCAAGGTGTGGGTTTTCGTCCTACTGTTTATCGGTTGGCGAAATTTTGTGGTTTGAAGGGTGATGTTTGTAATGATGGGGAAGGGGTTTTAATTCGGGTTGCTGGTAGTGAGGAGAAAATTACTGAGTTTGTAGATAAATTATATCACGAATGTCCGCCCTTGGCTAAAATTAATAAGTTAATTAGAAGTCCATATTTGGGTAATTTTGATTTTGATGATTTTGTGATTTCTCACAGTGTGAATACTGTGGTGAAAACTGAAATTTCCCCTGATGCAGCAACTTGTTCTCAATGTCAAAAGGAAATTTTTGACCCTTTTAGTCGTTATTTTCGTTATCCTTTTACAAATTGTACTCATTGCGGTCCGAGGTTAACTATTATTCGGGCTATTCCTTATGATAGAAATCATACGAGTATGGTTAAGTTTCCGATGTGTGGAGACTGTAACACAGAATATGAAGATGTGGAAAATAGGCGTTTTCATGCCCAACCTGTGGCGTGTTTTAAGTGTGGTCCAAGTGCTTGGTTAGAACGTGCTGATGGTCAACCTGTCATCGCTGATATGTTCTCGATGTTGGATGATGTGGATGCGGTTTGTACTTTATTACAAAAGGGGGAAATTGTCGCTATTAAGGGTTTAGGGGGTTTTCATTTAGCTTGTGATGCAACTCAAGAAACGGCTGTTAAAAAGTTAAGGGAACGGAAAAGACGTTATCATAAACCTTTTGCTTTGATGGCTAGGGATATCAATATTATATCTGAATATTGTTATATTTCTGATTTAGAAAAAACTTTATTAACCAGTCCTGCTGCACCTATTGTTTTATTAAATATTAAACCTGAAAAACAGGTAGCTATATCAGTTGCACAAGGACAAAATACTTTGGGTTTTATGTTACCTTATACGCCTTTACATCATTTAATTCTCAGAAGAATGAACCGCCCTATAGTTTTGACTAGCGGTAATATTTCTGATGAACCACAATGTATAAATAATGAAGATGCTAAAGAGAAGTTAGGGAAAATAGCAGATTATTTTTTATTACATAACCGGGATATTGTTAACCGGGTTGATGATTCAGTTGTGAGGGTTATTGATGATAAAATACAAACTCTCAGACGTGCGCGGGGATATGCACCAGCACCAATTATTTTACCATTTGGTTTTGAGAAAGTAGCACCTATTTTAGCAATGGGTAGCGAGTTAAAAAATACCTTTTGTTTATTAAGAGAAGGTGAGGCGATTTTATCCCAACATTTAGGAGATTTAGAAAACGCTGCTGCTTTTAATGCTTATCAAGAAACATTGAATTTATATCTGAATTTATTTGAACATAAACCAGAAATAATTGCTATTGATAAACATCCAGAATATTTATCATCTAAACTGGGAAAAGAATTAGCATCAAGTAACGAAATTAAATTAATAGAAATTCAACATCATCACGCCCATATAGCAGCTTGCATGGTAGAAAATAAAATACCATTGGATGCAAAACCAATCTTAGGAATAGCCTTTGATGGGTTAGGATATGGGGAAGATGGGACATTATGGGGAGGGGAATTTTTATTAGCTGACTATCAGAAATTTCAGAGAATAGCCACATTTAAACCTGTCGCCATGATAGGAGGAGAACAGGCAATTTATCAACCTTGGCGAAATACCTACGCCCATTTAAATAGTGCATTTAATTGGGAAGAAATTAAACAACAATATGCTGATTTAGAAATTATCAAATTTATAGAACAAAAACCATTAAAATTACTGAACCAAATGATAGAAAAAGATATTAACACACCCTTAGCATCATCAGTTGGGCGGTTATTTGATGCAGTAGCAGCAGCTATAGGTATTTGTCGCGAAGAATGCAGCTATGAAGGACAGGCAGCCATAGAAATGGAGGCAACAGTTAATGTTAACATATTAAACAATGATAAAGAAACTATAAATTATCCCTTTAAATTTGAAAAATTAGATAAAATTTATTATATAGACCCTGCACCGATGTGGGAAGGGATATTACAAGACCTCAAGCAGCAAATTTCACCATCAGAAATAGCTGCAAAATTTCACATAAGTTTAGCTATTGTCATCACAGAAATAGTTAAACAACTAACCCAAGAACACAAAATTAATCAAGTAGCATTAACAGGAGGAGTATTTCAGAACCGGATACTTTTAGAACAAACAACCAAACACTTACAAAAACTAGGAATAGAAGTTTTTACCCATAGTATAGTACCTGCAAACGACGGCGGTTTATCATTAGGACAAGCTGTTATAGCTGCTGCTAGATGTATGAGGTGACAGGTGACAGGTGACAGGTGACAGTTAAAAAGAGAAAAAGATAGAAATTCAATAATTTGATTTTTATCTCATTCTAAATTAAAACCTCTGCGTTCTCTGCGCCTCTGCGGTTCTTATAAAAAAGGAAAATAAAAAAATGTGTTTAGGAATACCCGGACAAATTGTAGAAATAACCAACCCAGAACATAAACTAGCAATGGTAAATGTCGGCGGAGTCAAACGTCAAATAAACATAGCTTGTATAGTCGATGAACAACACCCACCAGAAAAATGTATAGGCGACTGGGTACTTGTTCACGTTGGTTTTGCCATGAACAGAATAAACGAACAAGAAGCAGCAGAAACATTAAAACTTCTGCAAGAAATATCCCAAGCATACACCTAAAAACTCTTTTCTTCCTTTGCGTCTTTGCGCCTTTGCGTGAGAAATAAAAATATGAAATATGTAGACGAATTTCGTAACCCAGAAAAAGCCCAAGCCTTACAAAAAGAAATAGAAAAACTCAGCCGCCAAATAGACAAACATTTAAAAATCATGGAAGTATGTGGCGGACATACCCATTCTATCTTTAAATACGGCATCGAAGAAATATTACCCAATAATATTGAACTAATTCATGGACCTGGTTGTCCAGTTTGTGTGATGCCTAAAGGTAGAATAGATGATGCGATCGCCCTCTCCCAAAATCCTCACATCATCTTAACAACTTTTGGCGATGCCATGCGCGTACCCGGTTCAAAAACCAGCCTTTTACAAGCAAAAGCCCAAGGCGCAGATATCCGTATGGTTTATTCACCCTGGGATAGCTTAAAAATTGCCAAAGAAAACCCCGAAAAAGAAATAGTTTTCTTCGGTTTAGGGTTTGAAACCACCGCCCCCAGTACCGCTTTTACCGTTCTCCAAGCAGCAGCAGAAAATATTACCAACTTTAGTTTATTTTCTAATCATGTATTAGTAATTCCCGCATTACAAGCATTATTAGAAAATCCAGATTTACAACTTGATGGTTTTGTTGGTCCAGGTCATGTAAGTATGGTCATAGGAACAGAACCCTATGAATTTATTGCCCAAAAATATCATAAACCCATCGTTGTTTCTGGCTTTGAACCATTAGACATTTTTCAATCTATTTGGATGTTATTAAAACAAATAGTAGAAAATCGCTGTGAAGTTGAAAATCAATATAATCGCTTAGTTGAAAAAGCAGGAAATAAAAACGCATTAACAGCCATGAATCAAGTTTTTACAGCCCGTGAAAAATTTGCATGGCGTGGTTTAGGAGAAATACCCAATTCTGGTTTTCAAATAAGGGAAGAATACGCCCAATTTGATGCCGAAGTTAAATTTGCTATTCCTAATTTAACAGTTCCCGATCATAAAGCCTGTAAATGTGGTGACATTCTCAAAGGAGTTTTGAAACCTTGGGAATGTAAAGTATTTGGCACAGCTTGTACACCAGAAAATCCTATTGGTGCTTGTATGGTTTCTTCTGAAGGTGCTTGTGCAGCCTATTATAAATATGGCAGACTGACAACAATGGAGAAAAAAGCCAACCAGCAAAATAAAGTAGTGGCAAATGTCAGTTAAAACCTCACATAAGTTCCTGATTTATTTTAATAAATGTATTCATTTATAGAGAATATAAAAAAGAAGTCGGGGATCTTATAAGTTGTAGATTAAAGGTAAATTATTATGCCATTTGTAACTGTGCAAATTGCCAAAGGACACTCTATAGAAAAGAAGCGGAAACTAGCGCAAGCTGTCACAGATGCTTTAGTTTCGGCTTTGGGGACAAAACCGGAATGGATCACTGTTCACATTGATGAATTTGAACGGGATAACTGGGCGGTTGGTGGTGTTTTACACTCTGATAAACACGCTGGAAGACATGAAGAAACTGGGAGGTAATTTGTAGGGTGCGTTGGCGTTATCGTAACGCACCAATTCATTTTTTTCTAACCGCAAAGTACGCAAAGTACACAAAGGAAGAAAAGAAAAATTTTTAAGTTAAGAAGTTTATAAGATGAAGATGTTTAATATGGAAGTTTACAATAATCAAGAAGTTAAAAATCCGTTATTTCAAAAAATTGAACAGGTGCGCCGTCGTGCTAATAAGGTGAAAGATACTCACATTAATTTATCTCATGGTAGTGGTGGTAAGGCTATGAGAGATTTGATTAATGATGTGTTTGTTAGTAGTTTTGATAATCCGATTTTATCACAGTTGGAAGATCAAGCGAGTTTTGATTTATCTCAACTTTCTCTATTAGGAAATAGGTTAGCTTTTACTACTGATTCCTATGTGGTTGATCCGTTGTTTTTCCCTGGTTCAAATATTGGGGAGTTGGCGGTTAATGGTACTATTAATGATTTAGCTGTGAGTGGTGCGAAACCTTTATATCTTACTTGTAGTATGATTTTAGAGGAGGGTTTGGAGTTAGAAACTTTAAGAAAAGTTGTTTTTAGTATGCAAAATGCCGCCCAAAAAGCAGGGGTACAAATAGTTACGGGAGATACTAAAGTCGTCCATCGTGGTTGTGCTGATAAACTCTTTATAAATACTGCGGGTATTGGTATTATTCCTTCAGGAATTGATATTTCTCCCCGCAATATTCAACCCGGTGATGTGGTAATTATTAACGGCGAAATAGGAAATCATGGTGCTGCCATTTTAATTGCTAGGGGAGAATTAGCATTAGAAACAGATATAGAAAGTGACTGTCAACCATTACATGAATTAGTCGCCGAAATTATTAATGTTTGCCCAGGAATTAAAGCTATGAGAGATGCAACCAGAGGAGGTTTAGCCACAGTATTAAATGAATTTGCCCAAACTGCAAATGTGGGAATTAGTATTAATGAAAAAGCCATTCCTGTACGAGAAGAAGTAAATGGAATGTGTGAAATTTTAGGTTTAGATCCTTTATATTTAGCCAACGAAGGCAAATTAGTTATAATTGCACCCAAAGAAAAAGCCGAGTTAATATTATCAACAATACAAAATCACCCAGCCGGAAAACAAGCAGCAATTATTGGTGAAATTCTCCCCCAACCCCCAGGAATAGTATTATTAAAAACAGCATTTGGTGCAGAAAGAATAGTAGATATGCTAGTAGGTGATCAACTTCCTAGAATATGTTAGTCATTAGTTATTTAGTTATTGGTTAATTTCTTCCCAGTCCCCAGTCCCCAGTCCCCAGTCACCTCAAAATGCACGAACTAGGAATAACTCAAAACATCATCGCTATCGTTAGCGAAAACGCCCAAAATAAAAAAGTCCAAAGAGTTTTATTAGAAATAGGCAAACTATCCGCCATTATGCCCGATGCCATCAAATTTTGCTTTGATATTTGCGCCCAAGGTACAATAGTCGAAGGGGCAATATTAGAAATATTAGAAATACCGGGCATGGCAAGATGTCGCCAATGTGGTAATACATTTTATGTAGATAAACCCTTTGGAATTTGTGACTGTGGTAGTGTAGAATTAGATTTAATAACCGGTCAAGAATTAAACATTAAAGAAATTGAGGTAGAAGAATTATGTGTGTAACCTGCGGCTGTTCTGATGATAACAATACAACTATTACAAACATGGAAAATCAACATTCTCATACTCACACTTTACCCGATGGAACTGTAATTACCCATTCCCATGATCATGAACATCATCATCATGATCATCAACATCATCACCATGAATCACCTGCAAATGTTCACGCTAAAATTCATAATACTACTATCTCTTTAGAGCAGGAAATTTTAGGTAAAAATAATTTATTAGCTGCTCAAAATCGAGGCTGGTTTAAAGGTAGAAATATCCTGGCTTTAAATTTAATGAGTTCTCCTGGTGCTGGTAAAACTACTTTATTAACTCGTACTATTAATGATTTAAAAGAGAAGTTAAACATCAGCGTCATTGAAGGTGATCAGGAAACTACTAATGATGCAGAAAGAATTAAATCTACAGGCTGTAAAGTGGTGCAAATTAACACCGGAACAGGCTGTCATTTAGATGCTTCGATGATAGAAAAGGGTTTACAGGAACTTAACCCCCCATTAAATTCTGTGGTGATGATTGAAAATGTGGGTAATTTAGTTTGTCCGGCTTTATTTGATTTAGGTGAACAGGCTAAGGTTGTAATTTTGTCGGTGACGGAAGGAGAGGATAAACCAATTAAATACCCTCATATTTTCCGCGCTAGTGACATTATGATTATTACAAAAATTGATTTGTTACCCTATTTGCAGTTTGATGTAGAAAAATGTATTGAATATGCAAAACAGGTAAACCCAAAAATACAAATTTTTCAGGTTTCTGCTATTACTGGTGTGGGTTTAGATGAGTGGTATGGGTTTTTGTCATGTCAATCTGCAATTACTGTGTAATTTCTTGTTGTGAAAATCATTATCTTTTAGTTTAGTTTCAATCCTTAATGTTTCAATCCTCAATTACCTTAATTAGTAATTGTCACCTACTTTTTGCTGTTCTGGAGTCAGAAAATAAGGGGGTTTCAATCCTCAATTACCTTAATTAGTAATTGTCACTACTAGTTAACCATTGTGTACTTGTGCATAGTATTTTTGTTTCAATCCTCAATTACCTTAATTAGTAATTGTCACGTTCCGTTAGCAGCAGTATCAGCAGCAGCTAGACTATACAGTTTCAATCCTCAATTACCTTAATTAGTAATTGTCACATCCCGCAATACTTGGGATTTAGTTAATAAAATAAGTTTCAATCCTCAATTACCTTAATTAGTAATTGTCACTATGCCTGTAGCAGTTGCTGGATGCGGTGCAGGTAAGTTTCAATCCTCAATTACCTTAATTAGTAATTGTCACTTGCGAGAATATCATAATTATCGCTAGTAGAAACAAGTTTCAATCCTCAATTACCTTAATTAGTAATTGTCACTAGCCCGTATGGCAGAAAAAGGCTATGAAATTGAGTTTCAATCCTCAATTACCTTAATTAGTAATTGTCACCGTGTACCTGTTCTAAGAATAAAGTTGTGTTTGTCTAGGTTTCAATCCTCAATTACCTTAATTAGTAATTGTCACATTACAAGCAATTGCTAATTGATCAGGGGATAGATGTTTCAATCCTCAATTACCTTAATTAGTAATTGTCACACGGCTCTAGGCATATTTTTTAGTTCCTAATTTATCGTTTCAATCCTCAATTACCTTAATTAGTAATTGTCACTGCCGATCGCGCAAACCCTTAGAAATAGGACATTTCCACAACGATTTGCGCGGATGCCAAAATAATACCCGATCCCAGAGAATAGCACAAGAGCGAAAAACGCCGAAACCCTTACAGCGTAAGGTGCGCGGGTGGTTGAGAACACCCAACGGATAAAAACTAGACAGTGTAAGAGTTTCCAGCTTAGTCATAATCACTCCGACTTAACACCCACCCATCCGCGCATTTTCAAACCAACTTTGTCAAAGTCACACCATCAGGTAACACCTCATCCAAGTCAACCTGATAATCAGCAAAACTGCGGGGTACATCAACATTAGACTTAATTTGCAGTTTATCAAATAACTCATGAACGGGAGCATTACCATATTTACTGGCATGAGTAAAAACATACAAACCACGACAAGCCATAAAACCCCGTGCTGAAGAACGATCAAACTCCCAAGCATTAATCAAAGCTTGCCAAAATAAAGCTAAATCCCGTTCATTCACACAACCAGATTTTTCCGCCAAATGGGGATTATAAAAAACATAAGACCTATATAAACCATAGGGTAAAACCTCTTTTCTGCCCATAGTTTTATTATCTTTTTTTACACCATCTTTTTTTTCTTTTTCTTCTGTTGCAGCACAACGAGTAATACTCACAGATTGGGGAAAAACCGGATCAATACTACGAGAAAAACTAATTTGTACAGGTCCCCAAACCTGGCCAGCTTTTAAACCAGTAGAAAGTACCGCCCCAAACATTCTTAAATCATAATAATTCTGCTGCATCCACTTAGCAACCTTTAATTGATCTTCTGGTGTTCCTTCTTTTTGTGGTAAATCTACAGCAGTATAAGCGCGACTGATTTTTTCATTTAATACGCTTCCTTCTTCCACAAATATTTTATATTTTTCTGGTGTTTGTTCATTCTTACCAACCATGTCTACATAGTTTCTTACCTTGCGTTTTAAACAGGCATCTGTGACTAAACCTTGATTAGTTTGAGGGTCAATTCTTGGTTGATTTCCGGCATCGGGATCACCATTGGGATTACCATCCAAACAATCAAATAATAAAATTGCATCGTGTTTTTTAGTAGGGTCTAAATGTGCAGTCATGATTTTTTTCCTTGTGATTTGTTGATAGTTTGAAGACCTAACCCCTAGCTTCTTCCCTACGAGGGAAGGGGGACAAGAATTAGATAAAAACTGGTTTTTAAAGCCTTTCTCTTAGTAGGAGAGCGGTTTGAAGAGAGGTTAACATTGAAAATTATTTGTTGGGTTTCACTTCGTTCAACCCAACCTACTCAGATTTTTCCTTACTTTTAAAAAACTCGGCTCTTTTTTGCCACCAACCTTGAAAAAACAAAGCCTGAGATTTTAAATCTAGCACTTCTGGCAATATGGAAATATCAAAGTTTTCAAATTCTTCAGCTAGTAACTTTTTGATGTATTTACTATTATCACTTTCTATATGATAATGAGTACAACCATGACAAAGCCGAGCAAAAACTTGAGTCGGTGTAGAAGATAAAGTCTTTAAACTACGCATAACATTAGTATTATCTTCACTCATATTTTGAGCTTTAACTTGTGATTGGTGCATTAAAAATGCAATTCTGCCTAAAGTGTAAGCAGTATCAAATTTTGGATCGCCTGTGGGATATTTCATATTGTTTGTGGCTAAATAAAGTAATAAACCTTGCAGTCTGGGAAAATATCGAGATTGTTTAGATTTAGATGGAAAGTCATGAAACACCTTTTCACTACATATCCTATCAATGATTCTGTAAGCATATTCATCCGGTAATGCTTCACCTAAAAAAGCGGCTTTAATTAATGCTGTTGCTATTCTGTCTGTATGTTCTTTACTAGGATTAAAAAAAGCACTATTACATAACATCCACATAGGACTAGGTGACAAATCATTAACTTGCTGACATTGGATAAATTGCCCAATAGAATCTTTGATTTTGTGGGTAGTAACTTCACTCCAACCACTAACGGAAATTCTCCCTTTATTACCTTTGAGAATGGCTAAATAAAATTTACTAGATTTAATATCCTCCAAATTAAATTTTTTCGGACTATGGGGACTAGCAAAGATAGATTCAAAAGCTGGATTTTCCCATATTTCGGGATTAATACCTTCCCCGTCTTCTTCTCCCCAATAAACAAAAACCTGCTCTCCTAATTTATAACGATTTGTGTCACTATTAAGTAAAAAATCTAATGCCTTATGATATCTCACAGCACTTTCAAAACCTATGGGAGCGTTAATATTTCTATACCATCCGTGAGACTTATAAGCATCTTCTTGAAAACTACTAATAGCAGCACCAGAAGTAGCAGCACCAGGAACACCTTTAACCATCATGGGCATTTTTTGCTTCATAATTAGAGTCTGTTCACCTGTTAATAAACAAACACCATTAACGGTATCTTGTTTACTGGCATAATAGTTAACCCACCATTTTTGAACTATGGGAATTTTGGTGATTTGTTTACCTTCAAATAGAAACACAAATCTATCCCGATACCAATCTGTATTAGCTGCTGTATTAGCTGCTGGTGGATAAATTTCTGTTAACTTGGTTGTGATTTGTTCTACAGTTGTATTTGTGATAAATTCATAAACTGCTTTAACTGCTTCGTGGTTAGTTTCTTGTAAACATCTTTCCAGAAGTTGTAAATACATTTGATGCCGTTTTCCACCTCGATCACCAGCACCAAAAACATATTCTCCCCCATCATCAATTAATAATGGTTCATCACCATTACGCCGCAAATCTGGTACTAATATTTTTCTGCCAAATTTCGGTTTACCTTTGGTTGCTGCTGTTTCTAAAACTTGAAAACTACCTAAAGGTAAATTAATTTGCCAATGACACAGACATTCACTAAATCCTATGGATGTGAGTTGACTATCCTGTTCTAAAGCAATTCCTAATTGATTTAATTCTTGCAACATAAATATTTCCTCATCAGGATACAGATCCCGGACTTCTTTAAGAAGTTTGGGATCTTAAAGATAACTCACTAACCCATCTCGCATTATAAAGTGAGCAAATTCTGTAACTACATTTCCTTTGACAAAACCTTGAGCAGTACGCCAAGAAACTGTACCTTTTTGATCAGGTATAAAGTGCATTTTTTTAGGCATTAAACCTAAATCTATTTCCCCTTTTAACTCTGGTGCTGCTTGATCTTCTTCTGAAGGAACACAAAAATGGGCTATATATTCTCGACAGCCAAAATAGGGTTGTTTAAAACATTGCCCTTTTTCAATTCTCCGCTTTATTTGTGCTGCATATTTATTAGATAAATCTTCCTCTGTTTGTAAATCAAAATTAAAATCCACGATATAGGCCACATCATGCAATATGACATGATTTCTCTGAGCGCGATCGCCCACAGCAGTGTAACTCCCTATACCATCATTTCTCATCCAATCTTTAGCATTTTTATAGTTTTGTTTGGACTGCACCATGTTACGCTGGATGGTAAATGTATTAATTGGCTTTAGTACCGTGATGTGATTAATCTTGTATTTAATCTCTGGTTTCCAGAAAATAGACTCTAATACACCTACAGCCGCAGTAAAGGGAATTACCCTGTAACTGTGCGGTTCAGCTTTAAACTCCGGCCTTGTGAATAATGCCCATTCACCCCATAACTTTAACTGCATAAACTAGACTTAAAATTTTTCATCAATTATAACTACAAATGAAATACTTAGCAAGAATTACTACAAATTGTAAAGAACAACTACTAGCAGCACATTTACAGAATGTTGCGGAAATGTCTGCAAGTGCTGTACCGCAACAATTCCAAGCTGTAGCCAAGTATGCTGGTTTATGGCATGATTTGGGTAAATATCAGCAAAAATGGCAGGAATACTTACAAAATAACGGTAAGCAGGTTGTACATTCTCCCCACGGTGCTGTTTTAGCTTTACAAATGTCTAAAAAAGAACCGCCCGCAATAGCTTATATCATCGCTGGCCATCATTCTGGTTTATCAGAAAGGTTGAGATTAAGAGGTAGTGAGTATAAACAGTTAGCAGCAGGTTTAGAGGAATGTTTAGCAATAGCTAGACAGGAAATAGCTGATTTTATACCGCAAGAATTACCAGATATTAATTTACCTAAATTGCGGCGAGAATTTGCCGTTAGAATGTTATTTTCTGTCTTAGTTGATAATGACAGATTAGACGCTCGCAAATTTGAAAATATTGAAAATAAAGGTGAAAGCTCCATATATGTACAAGATTTGGAGCTTTCTGCATATAACAAAATGAGTTTCAATCTTCATTCCTTGTTTCCACAATCAGGAAATGCAATTAGTGAAGCTAGAAATGTCTTTGCCCAACATTGTATCAACAAAAGTGAATTACCCAAAGGAATTTTTAGATTAACTGGACCCTGTGGAATTGGTAAAACCATTGCTAGTGCGAGATTTGCTTATTTGCACAATCAAAAACATCAAATGTCAGGAATAGTTTATGTCGGACCATTAAAAAGTATTATTGAACAAACTGCTGCTGTTTATCGGCAATTATTTGGAGAAAATGCAGTATTAGAACATCATTCAGGATATGAACCAAAATTAGCAGAAGTTAAAGATTATAAATTGAATACTGATAGATGGGATAAACCCGTAATTGTCACCAGTGGAGTGCAATTTTATGAAAGTTTATTTGCTAATCATCCTACTAAATGCCGAAAATTACAAGGTTTAATTAATAAAGTTATCCTATTAGATGAATCTCAATCTATACCTAGTGATTTAGTCCGGCCAATATTAGATGTTTTGAATACATTAGTCACAGATTGGGGATGTACAATAGTTTTAATGAGTGCTACCCAACCAGCATTTCACAACCTTGATGAAGATGATTTAACAGATGTTGTTGATATTATTCCTGAAACTGAAACCAGCAGAATATTTCAACAACTTAACCGTGTTAATTATCAATATATTGCTGATATTTGGGAATGGAAAAATTTAGTTGATAGCATTAAATCATCTAAATTAAATCAAGGCTTAATTATTGTTAATACCAAAAAATTAGCCAGGGAAGGATATGAAATATTATCTGCCAAATTTCCCGATCATTGTTTTCATCTTAGTTCTATGATGTGTCCTGATCATCGTTCTCAAGTTTTGGACAAAGTGCGAAAATTATTAAAAGCTGAACAACCTTGTTTTTTAATTAGTACCCAAGTAGTTGAAGCTGGTGTTGATGTGGATTTTCCCATAGTATACCGTCAACTTGCACCTTTAGATTCTATCATTCAAGCAGCAGGAAGATGTAACAGAGAAGGAAAGCAAGATCAAGGTAATGTAATCATTTTTAATATGTCATCTTCCAACCCACCGGGATATAAAGACGGAATAAGTATTACTAAAAAAATATTAGAAAAATATGATATAAATGATGATATTTTATCTTTGATAAAGATTTACTTTAGTGATTTATTGAATCAGAATCATGATGGAGGTGTGGATATTCAAAAATTAAGAGAAAAGTATGATTTCCCGGAAGTTGCTAAAGCGGTGAAAGTAATTGATAATGAACATCAAATAGCGGTAGTAGTTAAATGGGGAGACAGTGAAGAATTAATTGTAGAAATGGAAAATAAAGAATATATTACAGAAACAGATTGGCGTAGATTACAAAAATTTACTGTGAATATTCCTAAGAATGATCAATATACAAATTATACTCAAGTTGGTAAAATAGATGTTTGGATGGGAGATTACCAAGAAACGGGAATTAGGGTTGGTTGAAAAAGTCTTTTTGTGGGGATAAGGAATAGGGAATAGGTAAAAAATTTGCTCCCATCTTCCCAGTCCCCAATCCCCTCTACTGATGAATCTGCGTTGCTTTGAGCATATGATAGGTAATAGACCTGTCCGAAAATTAATATGCGTAACCTGAAACCCATTCCTAGTGACAATTCATGAATTGTCCCTACATCTTTTTCGGAGATGTCTAATAATCAACTGTGTCAACGCTAGGGGGTAACTTTGCCATGTTTCCCCAGTTGTACCAGCGATTTTACCAAGTTCAGGATTGATTTCGCGATCGCAAATATTCTTTAAATAAGGAAATATTAGTCCTAATAATTATTTTTGGTTTTGTTTCTCTCCAGAAGCACGAATTAATTCTGCAATAATTGCCACAGTAGCGGTAATACAAATTAACATGATGCTAAGGGCATTAATATCTGGTTTGACTCCAGTTCTGATGCGGCTAAATATTTCCATTGGTAGGGTATTAGAACCGCTACCTGCTGTAAAACTGGAGATGAGAAAGTCATCTAAACTGAGGACGAAAGCTAGTAAGCAACCAGATATAATACCAGGCATTAATTGGGGTAAGACAACTTTTATAAAAGCTTGAATAGGGGTTGCACCTAAGTCTAGTGCAGCTTCTTCTAGGTGGGGATCGAGGTTATTAAGTCGGGATGATACTACTAAACCGATGTAGGCTAGGCAAAAAACTATATGTGCAGCTACAATTGTCCAGATGCTTAAAGGTATGGCAAAAGCAGCTAAACAAACAAGGGTAGAAACTGCGATCGCAATATCAGGAATTAATAATGGTAAATACGATATACCACGATACAATGTTTTCCCAGGAAAATTATAACGTGCCAACCCTACAGCCATCATAGTTCCCAAGACTGCGGAAACAGCAACTGCACTACAGGCTACTAGTAAACTGTTTTTTACAGCTGATAAAATGCGAGCATCTGTGAACAGTTTTTGATACCATTCTAGAGTGAATCCTTGCCAACTTGCGCTGTAAGGTGACTGGTTAAAGCTATAAAAGCCTAGTACCAGGATAGGCAGGTACATAAACACAAATACCAATATGGAAAAAACTACCTGCCATGTCATAGACTTTTTTTTACTTGGGTGAGGGATATTCATGTTGATATTTAGTGCTTAATTATTGTATGAGATTATATCATCGTCAGGAGTCAGGAGTCGTAGGGGCGAAGCATTCGGAAAATAACCTGTGATAAAAATTGATAATTGATAATTGATAATTGATAATTGATAATTGATAATTCATCATTTATAATGAAAAACATCCTGACTCCTGGAAATTCTGATTCCTTAAAATTACTAATTTACCTCTAAAGTAGAGGAAAATATCCCTACCTAAGATAGACAAAAGATATCAAATATCCAGCATAAAATTGTGAAGCGAGTAACAGTATTAGGTTAATATTTACCAGTTTTTTTGTCAGTGATTTTCAAGTAAATTCTTAATTGTTAGGGGGTTAATAATGAGAATTGCCCAGGTTGCTCCACTGTGGGAGAGAGTACCACCTCCAGCTTATGGTGGAATAGAATTAGTCGTGGGTTTGTTAACAGATGAATTAGTCAAAAGAGGACATGAAGTAACATTATTTGCATCAGGAGATTCTCTGACTCTGGCTAAGTTAGTATCAGTTCATCCGCGGGCTTTAAGATTGGATAATACCGTCAAAGATTACAGTATTTATGAGTTGCTAAATCTAGCTTCAGTTTATGAGCAATCCGCAGAATTTGATATTATTCATTCTCATGCAGGACACACACCTTTAGCATACACAAAGTTGGTAGAAACTCCCACAGTTCATACTTTGCATGGTATTTTTACACCTGACAACGAAAAAATCTTTAAATATGCCAAAAAACAGCCTTATGTGAGTATTTCTGATGCCCAAAGAGAACCCAGGTTAGGGTTAAATTATATATCAACAGTGTACAATGGAATTGATGTGAGTAGTTATGAGTTTTATCCTCAACCTGTAGATCCACCATATTTAGCATTCGTTGGCAGAATATCGCCAGAAAAAGGCACACATTTAGCAATTCAAATTGCCAAAAAAACTGGTTGGCAGTTGAAAATAGCCGGTAAGATAGATAGAGTGGATATAGAATATTTTGAGCAGGAAATTAAACCCCAGATTGATGGTAAGCAAATTCAATATTTAGGTGAAGCTAACCACGCAGAAAAAAATACTATCATGGGTTCTGCTTATGCCACTTTATTTCCTATTACTTGGAGAGAACCATTTGGTTTGGTAATGGTAGAATCAATGGCATCGGGTACACCAGTAATTGCGATGCGAATGGGTTCAACTCCCGAAGTAATTGCTGATAGGGAAACGGGTTTTTTGTGCAATAATATTCAGGAGTGTATTGAGGCTATTGAGCAAATAGAAAGATTAAACCGTTATGCTTGTAGGCGATATGTAGAAAACCATTTTAGTGTCAAACAAATGACTGATGGTTATGAAGCGGTTTATAAACAAATTCTCAAAGAGAAATTTGCTCAAGAAAATGGACATTTTCGGACTACTTTAGTTCATTAAGTTCATTGTCATTGTTGGGTGAGAGTTTCCACAAAAGCCATTACTAACAGTACAATTGCGGTTGGGGCTAGGGCTAAGGCTATTTCTCCTTTCAAGTTTAATCTGCGCCTGAGTGTGTGATTTTTCCTTTGTAATGGTTTTAAGCTAGAACGTTTTTGGCTCATGAGGCTTCAACTACAGCTAGTTATATCCACTTTAAGAATTAAGAGCGATTGCGCGGAGCGCAGCGCCGGAGGCGATCGCATCTTCCCACGAATAATAGATAATCTTGAAGTTGCAGGAGATCAAGGAGTCAGGAGTCAGGAGTAAAATTGGCTTGATAGCTGTAATAACTATTTAGCCTCTTAGCCTCAAATAAATTATGACATCGACAATTTCTATCAACGACAGTCAAAAGTTACAACTTTCACCTTTAGAAGTTCCCAACCGTTTATTACTAGGTCCTGGTCCATCTAACGCCCATCCTGCGGTATTGCAAGCTATGAATACCACACCTTTAGGGCATTTAGATCCGGCATTTTTAGCCTTAATGGATGAGATTCAATCTTTGCTACGCTACGTTTGGCAAACGGAAAACCCCCACACTATCGCCGTGAGTGGTACGGGTACAGCAGCGATGGAAGCAACCCTAGCTAACACTGTAGAACCGGGAGATGTGGTTTTAATTGGTGTTGCTGGTTACTTCGGTAATCGTTTGGTAGATATGGCGGGAAGATATGGCGCAGATGTACGCACTATTACGAAACCTTGGGGACAGGTATTTTCTGTAGATGAAATTAAAACAGCGTTAGAAACTCACAAACCGGCAATTTTAGCATTAGTTCATGCAGAAACCTCCACCGGCGCACGTCAACCTTTAGAAGATGTGGCGGAGTTGTGTCACAAATATGGAACTTTGTTATTAGTGGATACTGTCACCAGCTTGGGTGGTGTTCCTATTTTCTTAGATGAGTGGGGTGTGGACTTAGCTTATAGTTGCAGTCAAAAAGGTTTAGGTTGTTCTCCTGGTGCATCTCCTTTTACTATGAGTCCCCGTGCAATGGAAAAGTTGCAGAAACGGGAGACTAAGGTGGCCAACTGGTATTTAGATATGTTGTTGTTAGGAAAATATTGGGGTAATGAACGCATATATCATCATACAGCACCGATTAATTTATATTATGGTTTGCGGGAAGCTTTGCGTTTAGTAGCGGAAGAAAGTTTAACAAATTGTTGGCAACGGCATCAAAAAAATGTTGAATATTTGTGGGAAAGTTTGGAAAGTATCGGTTTAAAAATGCACGTTGCTAAGGAATATCGTTTACCAACTTTAACTACTGTTTGTATTCCTGATGGAGTGGATGGAAAAGCCGTAGCAAAGCAGTTATTACTTGAGCATAATATTGAAGTTGGTGGTGGTTTGGGAGAGTTAGCGGGTAAAGTTTGGCGTGTGGGTTTGATGGGTTTTAATAGTCGTCCTGAAAATGTGGATCGGTTGGTTGAGGCTTTGGAGCAGGTTTTGGGTAAGTAGGGTTTGCTGAATAAACCTAAAACCTTGATATATCAAAGGTTAGAGGCTGATAAACACAGAAATTAGTGCAAGGGTTTTGAAGGGTATACCGGAAAAAGTGTGCATTTTTGGGGATTTCAAGAGATGGCAAAGAAATTTTCAAATCTCCTCCTGACTCCTGACTCCTGACTCCTGACTCCTATGCCCTCACGGAAAGACTTTCTCAGCAACCCCTAAGTAGGGTGTTTAAGGTGGGCATTTTGCCCGCCAAGATCATGATTTTTTCACATTAAGATCCAAGGAAGGATGCAAAGAGGAAAAACTTTTTGATCCCAGAATCCCTACCCTGATAGAGTAGGGAGGATATCAAATAAGTCAAATAATTGAGCAGATGCGATCGACTGGAGTCATATCACATCTGATTTAATAGACCTGTCCGAAAATTAAAAAGGCAGTCTGTGTATGGCTTTGAGGATGTTCTCATTTCAGCCAGACTTGACGTAATCATCAGGGCTAGAGATAGTTACT
>NZ_JACJPT010000073.1:0-25593 GCF_014696195.1 Sphaerospermopsis sp. FACHB-1094
GTCCTGAGCCTGTCCTGAGCGGTGTCGAAGGGCGGTGTCGAAGGGCGAAGTCGAAGGGCGAAGTCGAAGGGCGGTGTCGAAGGGCGGTGTCGAAGGGCGAAGTCGAGATAATGTCCAGGATTAGAGGATTTTCAGGATGTTGTTGGATGATTGTTTGTTGGGAAGTTGGGGATTTTTTGATGATGTTATTGAATGATTGTTTTTGAATGTTTATAAGCCATCTAAAAATTACCATCCCGTACATCCTCAAATCCTGGTTATCCTGATTCAGACAAATACAACTTTAAACACCAAACAAACCATCTAAAAATTACCATCCCGTACATCCTCAAATCCTGGTTATCCTGATTCAGACAATATCAATAGTGCGTTACGTCTGCGTACTTAACTTATCCATCTATTTTATAATCTTTTCGCGCTCCTAATGCACCCTACAAGCTATTCATAAACTTTGCTTCTATGGGCAATAAAAATAATTGTTACCAGTTTTAAGTCATTATTAATTTCATAAATAACTCTATAGTCACCTACGCGATAACGATAATAACCTGATAACTCACCTTTGAGAGATTTTATATTAGGATGATTACGAGGATTAATTTTTAAACGATCAAAACATCTATCTAACTTTTTTTGTAAAGTACCAGAAGCAGATTCAAAAAACTCCACCGCATCAATACTAATAACAACAGTATAATTAATATTTTCGTTTAAGTTGGTCAACAGCAATCACCTTTCCTTGTTTTATGTTTTCTCTCGCATGATCAAAATTTTCTTTAAATCCTACAATCTCTAATAACTCTTGAGTAGCATCATCTTCTCTTGTTGCTAAATATGCTAAAAAATCAACTGCTACTAGTAATTTTTCAGGTGACAGTTGTTCAACATATTCTTGGATTTGTTCACGAAGTTCTAATGTATTCATAGATTATCTTGATTATTTACCTAACTTGATCATATCTTATCCTGATTCTGACAAAATTCAGATCCCCGACTTCTATTGTTAATCTTCTCATTTATCAGATAAATTATCGTAGAAATTGGGGATCTTGTTCCGTGTCTCGAAAACCTAGAATTTTACAACCAGAATATTCTTATCACGTTACTATTAGATGTAATAACCGTGAGTTTCGTTTAACTAAATTAGAATGTCGTCAGGTTCTAGTTTACGCGATTAAAAAAGCAATTGAAAAATACAACTTTAAATTATACGGTTTATGTGTCATGAGTAACCACATTCATTATCTCATTGAACCACAGAAACCGGAACATTTACCGAAAATTATGCACTGGTTAAACTGGTACACTGCTATGTGTTTTAACCAAATGCTTAACCGTAGCGGACATTTTTGGGAAAAGCGTTATCACAGTACGGGGTTTGCAAATACTGACAAGAAACGCGCTTTAAATACTCTGCGTTATATTCATGCTAACCCGAAAGCGGCTGGTGTGCAGCAAGGACTTTTTTATGATTTTAGTAATTATGGTGTTCACGATAGGTTAGGCGATGATGGTATCACAACTTGGCATCCGGCTTTTTTGTCTTTGGGACAAACTTTAGAAGAATGTGCTACAAAATATCGCGGTTTCTGTAAAAAATATCGTCCCCAACCTAAACCCGAAAAACGCAACCGTTGGGGAAGTCAGTTATTAGCGGGTATGAAACCACAACAAAAAGGTAAGAAGTCTTCACCGGGACAGTTAAAGCTGTTTTGGGATGAGTTGAATTTTGATAATGAGGAAATACAAGAAGTTGCGACAAGGTTTGTTAAAGCTAATTGTTATAATCCTAATCCTAATTCGTCTGAATCAGGATAACCAGGAGTAATGGATTTACAGGATGATAAAACTCGTATTAGCCTGTATTGTACTACAGTTTTTGTCTGAAGAATGGAAAAACCGAGTACCAGGTATCGAAAACCCCCAACCCGCAAGACTTCGTACAAAATCACCTGTTTACAATTCTTAATAATTTTCTGTAACCTTTACAGACTACAATTTACAAGTCTCGACGCGAGAGAAGATCCTTACCACTAAATCCAAATCTACTTACTATCCAAGGTAGGTGGCCTTCTGGTGCTTTCTTGTCAAAAGTAATATCTCTGTAGTACAACCATCCTCCTTTTCTCCATCCTACCTTGTCCCCGAACTTCTCCCAGATTTCTTCGTTATATTGTCTCGTTCCACCGAAACCTTGATAAATTCGTTTCTGTACAGAAAAACCAAATTTACCATCACTGTATTTTACCCACAATTGGTCAATAGTGCGGAGGTCTGCACAGGGAAAATTATCAATGCTGTTAGTATCTAACCAACCTTCTTTTTCCCGTTTTGCAACTGCTAACATTACCCGTAATGTTTCCTCATCTGCTTCTTTCCATTTCCCTGCTTTGAGTAAGTCACGCAGTTTTCTGTAGTCCATTCCTACATCTGATTTTAATTCTACCTCTTGGTTGACAGGTGAGGGTGTGGGGATATTTTGCTGTTGTCGTGGTTGTGGTTGAGGTGTAGGAATAGGTGGTGTTACAGGTTCAACCACCAAACCCAAATTTTCCCGAAACTTCAAAACCGTCGCAGTGCGTTTTTCCGGTTCTATTTCCATACCCTGCAAAATAGCATTATTCACCCTCTGACTAATACGAGAATTATAATGTTTAGGTTCGGGTAAAGGTTCATTTTCATATTTCCGGTTTGTTGCGGGTACGGGACAAATTTCTTCCTCTTTTTTCAATCCATCAGCAGTTAACAGATAATATAATGTTGCGGCTAAAGCATAAACATCTGTATGTTCTCCAAAATTACCTTTACGACGATATTGTTCAATAGGTGCATAACCTTCTGTGAGAGAATTAGTCATACTTTTGGTAGCGAGACTGCGAGTTAAACCAAAATCTATTAATACCGCTTCTTGTTTATTTTCTCGTAATAGAATATTTCCCGGTTTAATATCGCGGTGTAACTGTTCTTTATTGTGGATATATTCTAAAGCTTGACCAATTTGATCTATATATAATAGTGCTTCATTTTCTGATAATTGTCCTTGATTTTGGACATATTTAAATAAAGTCACCCCATCAATATATTCCATCACCACGCCAAAAAGTTGACCTTCTTGGATGACTTCATAAACTTTGAGAATGTGCTTATGATCAAATCCTTTAATTGTCAAGGCTTCGTTAATAAACTTAACCTGTTGTTCTGCAAAGTCTTCCCGCAGTTGCATGGTGGAGTTAAGGGTTTTGATGGCGTATAATTTCCTTGTGCTGGGTTCTAAAGCTTTGTAGGTAATACCAAAACCACCAGTACCTAAAATGTTTTGAATGATAAATCTACCGTTCTTGATTTGTTGTCCTGGTTGCCAGATTATCATATTTTCAAGAGTGGGATGATGATGGGATGAAAGAGTTGTATAATTTTATCATAATTATATGATACAATTAAGTAGTTGGAATCAGGATTTTTTGTCTGAATCAGGTGGTTATCGAGTTTCGACTACGCTCAACTACCGCGACCTGTACTGAGCGACTTGTACTGAGCGCAGTCGAAGTAAGTCGAAGTAAGTCGAGATAATGTCCAGGATTAGAGGATTTTCAGGATGCTGTTGGATGATTGTTTGTTGGGAATTTGGGGATTTTTTGTCTGAATCAGGTGGTTATCGAGCGAAGTCGAGATAATGTCCAGGATTAGAGGATTTTCAGGATGTTGTTGGATGATTGTTTGTTGGGAAGTTGGGGATTTTTTGTCTGAATCAGGTGGTTATCGAGCGAAGTCGAGATAATGTCCAGGATTAGAGGATTTTCAGGATGTTTTTGAATGATTGTTTGTTGGGAATTTGGGGATTTACAGGATGTTTTTTTGAATGATTGTTTTTTAGGAAGTTGGGGATTTTTGCAGGATGTTATTTAATGATTGTTTTTGAATGTTTATAAACCATCTAAAAATTACCATCCCGTACATCCTAAAATCCTGGTTATCCTGATTCAGACAAATACAACTTTAAACACCAAACAAACCATCTAAAAATTACCATCCCGTAAATCCTCAAATCCTGGAAATCCTGATTCAGACAAATACAACTTTAAAAACCAACAGAAAATCTATAAATAACATCCTGTAAATCCTCAAATCCTGGAAATCCTGATTCAGAAAAATACAACTTTAAACACCAACAGAAAATCTATAAATTACCATCCCGTACATCCTCAAATCCTGGAAATCCTGATTCAGACAAATACAACTTTAAACACCAAACAAACCATCTAAAAATTACCATCCCGTACATCCTCAAATCCTGGTTATCCTGATTCAGACAAATACAACTTTAAACACCAACAGAAAATCTATAAATTACCATCCCGTACATCCTCAAATCCTGGAAATCCTGATTCAGACAAATACAACTTTAAACACCAAACAAACCATCTAAAAATTACCATCCCGTACATCCTCAAATCCTGGTTATCCTGATTCAGACAAATACAACTTTAAACACCAACAGAAAATCTATAAATAACATCCTGTAAATCCTAAAATCCTGGAAATCCTGATTCAGACAAATACAACTTTAAACACCAACAGAAAATCTATAAATAACATCCCGTACATCCTCAAATCCTGGAAATCCTGATTCAGACAAAATCAAAAATCCTGATTTATCAAAATTTCACAAAATATGATATAATAAATAACCGAAATCCATGAGGATAAAAAAATGTACGATATATACGATACCGATAAACGCAAATTATTATCAGCCTTATCTCACGGAGCAATTTTTTTTAGTACAACTATTGTATCTGTGGGTTTACCCATTGCTTTATTAATTATCTCTGATGACCCAGTTGTTAAAGACAACGCTAAAGAATCTATCAACTTCCATTTCAATGTTTGGTTTTATGGCGCAATTTTAGGAGCTTTATTTTTTCTCCTTGGTTGGTTAGTGTTACCATTGATAATATTACTACCACTCGCAGGTTTAGGATATGTGATACATTGGGGATTAACAATTTTTGCTATCATCAAAGTTTTTGGTAATCCTGATACACCCTTCCGTTATCCATTCATCTTTCGAGTTTTTTAATCATCATTTTCATTAGGTCTTTATTTCATGATAAGTAATCAGCTATCAGTAATCAGCTAAAAGCAAGGATTCAGAAATTATAACTTCGAGAATGTTATTTGTATCTGTTTCTTTTTATTCTTTGTATTTCCATCTTTCAGATACATATATTTTATTCTGACTTCTGACTTCTGACTCCTGCACGGGCGAAGTAGGGGCGAAGCATTCGGAAAATAACCTGTGATCAAAATTGATAATTTATCGCCCGAATGCTTCGCCCTTACAGGAAAATAACCTGTGATCAAAATTGATAATTTATCGCCCGAATGCTGATGCTTCCAGCACGCTTCGCGAACGCCCTTACAGGAAAATAACCTGTGATCAAAATTGAGAATTTATCGCCCGAATGCTGATGCTTCCAGCACGCTTCGCGAACGCCCTTACAGGAAAATAACCTGTGATCAAAATTGATAATTTATCACCCGAATGCTGATGCTTCCAGCACGCTTCGCGAACGCCCTTACAGGAAAATAACCTGTGATCAAAATTGATAATTTATCACCCGAATGCTGATGCTTCCAGCACGCTTCGCGAACGCCCTTACAGGAAAATAACCTGTGATCAAAATTGATAATTTATCGCCCGAATGCTGATGCTTCCAACACGCTTCGCGAACGCCCTTACGACTCCTGACTTGAAAATTATTTTTCCCAATTCCTTCCCGGAAAGTGTCAACAAAGCTGTAAAATACAAAATTGCCCCACAGCTTCATCAACAGTAGGGCAAAGACAGTTAAGCACTGTTTCTAGTTTGGCTGAAAGTCACAAGTTAAAGCACTGCTTTTGTGACGCTTTTTTTGATGTCCATTGAGTTTTTTTGATATAAAATCTATGTTCCCCACCCATCGCCCTCGTCGTTTACGTACCCATCCCCAACTACGTCGCATGGTACGTGAAACCGTTTTAACAACCAATGATTTAATATATCCTTTGTTTGCTGTTCCCGGTGAAGGTATTGCTAATGAAGTAAAATCTATGCCAGGAGTTTATCAGCTTTCAATAGATAAAATTGTTGAGGAAGCAAAGGAAGTTTATGATTTAGGTATTCCCGCTATTATCTTATTTGGAATACCTGAAGATAAAGATGTTGATGCTACGGGGGCATGGCATGATTGTGGTATTGTGCAAAAAGCAACCACCGCAGTTAAAGCAGCAGTTCCTGATTTAATTGTTATCAATGACACTTGTTTATGTGAATATACAAATCATGGACATTGTGGTTATTTAACAACTGGTGATTTAACTGGTAGAGTGTTAAATGATCCGACTTTGGAATTATTGAAGAAAACCGCAGTTTCTCAAGCTCAAGCTGGTGCAGATATTATCGCACCTTCAGGGATGATGGATGGTTTTGTGCAAGCTATTCGCGCAGGTTTGGATGAAGCGGGTTTTCAAGATATCCCTATCATGTCCTATGCTGCTAAATATGCCTCTGCTTATTATGGACCATTCCGGGATGCCGCAGACTCCACACCGCAGTTTGGCGATCGCCGCACTTACCAAATGGACCCCGGTAACTCCCGTGAAGCGATCAAAGAAATTGAGTTGGATATTGCCGAAGGTGCTGATATGCTGATGGTAAAACCAGCTTTGGCATATATGGACATTATCTGGCAAGTGAAGCAAGCAAGTAATTTACCTGTGGCTGCTTATAATGTTTCTGGTGAATATTCTATGGTCAAAGCTGCTGCTTTGAATGGTTGGATTGATGAGCAGCGTGTGGTGATGGAAACTCTGACTGGGTTTAAACGGGCTGGTGCTGATTTGATTTTAACTTATCACGCTAAAGATGCGGCTCGGTGGTTGTAATAGGTTAAATTAGTCTCACGCAAAGGCGCAAAGACGCAAAGAGTATTTTGAGTGTGTTTGTGTTTGAGCGTGAGATTTTGGCTATTAATAAAAGTGCCGCCGACTGCAACGGGCGATAAGGTCAAAATTATAATAATTCAGATAACCCAAGTTGCTAGTCATATTGTTTAGGTTGGCATGAGCGTAGTCGAAACTCGGTAGTTGAGCGTAGTCGAAACTGAGCGTAGTCGAAACTGAGCGTAGTCGAAACTCGGTAGTTGAGCGTAGTCGAAACTGAGCGTAGTCGAAACTGAGCGTAGTCGAAACTGAGCGTAGTCGAAACTCGATAACCACCTGATTCTGACAATTATTTATAAATTGAGGATGTATCGACTGATAATTTCTTTTAGTTCTTGAGGTGCTTCACTAGCTATTGCTGCTCCCAAGTCAGGACGAATAACCCACCACCAAAGTAAAGTTTCTAAATGGGTTGGTGGGTCATTATCGGGACACCATTCAATATATCCTTCATTTACACCAATGAGATTGGGGAAAATATCATTAGCTATAGCAACACGCTGATCTAATTTGTTAAATTGTACAATATCTTGCCAATTAACTTCATTTCTGGTTTCTTCTGTCACTTATACTACAATTAAAAATTCAATCTTATTTTAACAGGACTGACACAAAAAACCTATTAAACTCTTATTCCTCTATGTTCTCTGCGGTTCGTTATTCCATACATGATGCGTAATTTTTATCAATTAACAAGCTTATCCGCTTACAGAAACAGCCATTAAATATTCAATTTCTTGAAAAACGCTTTTTATTGTCTGTACAGCATTATGGGATAATGCAAACTTAATCGTGTTAACCAGTCCCCACCAAGCTTGTAAAGTGCCTTTATTAGTAGATTGACGTAACTGTAAAGTATAAAATTCTTTCCAAGAGTTGGGTGCTTTATAGGTTTTGAGTTTGCGCCAACGTCTGCGCCAAGTGAGAATATCCTTATCTGTGGGCGGTTCTGCTTCTAAAATCGGTGGTAAGTCGGCATAACTCACAAATCTGACTAAATGTTCAGAAACTACCAGGATGACGTGCGGCCAACAGCGAATCTTTCTGATTTGCTCTACGGGTATTTTCAATAATAGGGCGATCGCTTCTTTGGTGACAAACTTAAATAGGGTTTGCTGAATAAACCTAAAACCTTGATATATCAAAGGTTAGAGGCTGATAAACACAGAAATTAGTGCAAGGGTTTTGAAGGGTATACCGGAAAAAGTGTGCATTTTTTGGGATTTCAAGAGATGGCAAAGAAATTTTCCAATCTCCTCCTGACTCCTGACTCCTGACTCCTGACTCCTATGCCCTCACGGAAAGACTTTCTCAGCAACCCCTAAATAAAGGATTGACGTAGTTGGATTTTGTGGTTTCTAGTGTTATCATGGTTTTAGGTTTTTCCTTTAGGATTAATGCCTAGAGGCAGAAATTTATGATTATGATTGCCGATCGCTCTTTCGTTTGGTAGACTAGGGGCGATCGCTTTTTATGTTATAACTATAATGGACTATAATTAGGCTTTTGTCAAGTATGGGTTTGGTGAGGTTGCGGGTTAAAGAATTTGCAGCGGAGAAGGGTTGGACACTCAAGGAAGTTTCTGATCGTTCAGGAATAGCATACACCACTCTGAAAAATTATGCGAAGTCTCCGGGGTTAGCTTCGGTGGATGTTACTTCTCTTCACAAGTTGGCACGGATATTTGATGTTATGATTGAAGACTTGTATGAAATAGTCAAGGAATAGGTGACTGGTGACTGGTGACTGGTGACTGGTGACTGGTGACTGGGAGGGTGAATAACCCATTACCCATTACCCATTACTAATAAGAGTGCGATCGCTGACGTTATTAAGGACGGAGGCACGATAAAATTTAAAAACATTAAATTGTGATAAAGGTCTAAATGGCAGAAACACTATTTTTTAACGCTCTACGGGAAGCTATTGACGAAGAAATGTCCCGCGACTCTAGCGTATTTGTTTTAGGTGAAGATGTAGGACACTACGGCGGTTCTTATAAAGTCACCAAAGACCTATGCAAAAAGTATGGTGATCTGCGAGTATTAGATACCCCTATTGCGGAAAATAGCTTTACCGGTTTGGCAGTGGGAGCAGCAATGACAGGGTTAAGACCGATCATTGAAGGTATGAACATGGGCTTTTTGCTCCTCGCTTTCAACCAAATTTCTAACAATGCGGGAATGTTGCGTTACACTTCCGGCGGTAACTTTAAAATTCCCATGGTCATCCGTGGTCCTGGTGGTGTGGGAAGACAGCTAGGTGCAGAACACTCCCAAAGACTAGAAGCATATTTCCAAGCAGTTCCCGGTTTAAAAATTGTCGCTTGTTCCACACCTTACAATGCTAAAGGGTTACTAAAAGCAGCGATCCGCGATGATAACCCAGTGTTATTTTTTGAACACGTTTTACTTTACAACTTAAAAGAAAATCTACCCGAAGAAGAATATGTACTCCCACTTGATAAAGCGGAAGTAGTACGTTCTGGGAAAGATGTTACCATCCTTACCTATTCGCGGATGCGGTATCATGTCCTGCAAGCGGTGAAAACCTTGGAAAAACAAGGATATGATCCAGAAGTTATTGATTTAATATCCCTGAAACCTTTAGATTTTGATACTATTGGCGCTTCAATACGGAAAACCCACCGTGTAATAGTTGTGGAAGAGTGTATGAGAACTGGGGGTATAGGTGCAGAATTAACCGCTTCTATTAATGATAGGTTGTTTGATGAATTGGATGCGCCTGTACTGCGGCTGTCTTCCCAAGATATCCCCACACCTTACAACGGTAACTTAGAAAGGTTGACTATTGTGCAACCAGAGCAAATTGTCGAAGCTGTACAGAAAATGATGGCTTTGCGAGTGTAGGTGATTGGTGATTGGGGACTGGTGATTGGTGATTGGTGATTGGGATAAAATTTCTTCTCTTGCCTTTTGCCTTCTGTTCCCTATTCCCTGTTCCCTGTTCCCTCTGAAATCTCTACTCAAACCTGACAAAAAGAAAGTTATCATAGCCTTTGTCAGTTGTGAGTGATGGTATGGAAAAACAGCGATCGCTACTAGCGTTAATTATAGTGTTGGTAATCGCCGCGATTACGGTGATTGCCACAATTCCTGTACCCTTGGGGTTAGACCTGCGGGGAGGATCACAGCTTACTATTCAGGTGAAAACAACCGAGGAAATCAAAGAAATCACGGAACGAGAACTAGAAGCTGTGCAGAAAGTAGTTGAAGGTCGTATTAACGGTCTTGGTGTTTCTGAACCGGTAATTCAAACAGTAGGTACTGATAAAATTTTAGTGCAGTTACCTGGGGTAAATGACCCAGAACAGGCAGAAAAGGTACTGGGGGGTACAGCACAGTTAGAATTTCGGTTACAAAAGCCGGATACAGATACTCAACTACTGGCCTTTAGAGTATCAGAAACAGAACTGAAAAATAAGCAAGAAGAATTAAGAACAAGCAATGATGCAGATGCTATTGCTAAAAATCAAGAAGATATCAAGAAAAATCAGCAGTCCATCGCCGAATTATTTGCCAGCACTGATCCACCATTAACTGGTAAATACCTCAAAGATGCCTACGGTGAACCCACCCAAGGTAATAATTGGAATGTTGTCCTGCGCTTCGATACCAAGGGTGGTGAACTTTTTGCAGACTTGACTAAAAGGTTAGCAGGAACAGGTCGCGCTATCGGTATTTTTCTGGATAATGAATTAATTAGTTATCCCACAGTAGGCGTAGAATTTGCCGCCACTGGGATCACAGGCGGTTCTGCTATCATTACAGGACGATTCCAAGCAGAAGAAGCCAATAACTTAGGGGTACAGTTACGAGGTGGCGCGTTACCTGTACCTGTAGAAATTGCTGAAAGAAGAACAGTAGGTGCGACTTTGGGTCAAGATAGTATTCAAAGCAGCATTTACGCTGGTATCGGTGGTCTAATTTTAGTCCTAATCTTTATGGTTGTGTACTATAGACTACCAGGATTGATTGCCGATGTATCCCTAGTGATTTACTCTCTTTTAACCTGGGCTACTTTTTGCTTACTCGGTGTCACCCTCACCTTACCAGGAATTGCTGGATTTATCCTCAGTATTGGTATGGCGGTAGATGCTAACGTACTGATTTTTGAACGCACAAGGGAAGAATTACGCGCAGGTAAATCTTTATATCGTTCTGTAGAATCTGGTTTTTATCGGGCATTTTCCAGTATTTTAGATAGTAATGTTACTACCTGGATTGCTTGCGCGGCTCTGTTTTACTTGGGTTCTGGGTTAGTCAAAGGTTTCGCCCTCACCTTAGCTTTAGGGGTAGCTGTGAGTATGTTTACTGCCATTACCTGTAGTCGTACCTTGATGTTTATAGCTATTTCCATTCCCGCTTGGCGGAAAACAGAATTTTACTGTCCTAAGCTGACAGCAACAAATAAGCAGGAGGTAGCTAGATGACACTAGATATTAATAAATCGCGGAATCTTTGGTGGACTATTTCATCAGCAGTGATACTGAGTGGTATCATATCAATGGTGATATCTTGGCAAAATCCCAACATTAAAGCACCGTTACGTCCTGGGTTAGACTTTATCGGTGGTACAAGGTTACAGTTAGTGAGAGATTGTAGTCAACCTGGTAACTGTGATCAACCAATAGATATTAATGTGGTGCGGGAAGTTGCCAAAGAGCAGGGACTAGGAGATAGTAGTATTCAATTAATCTCCGAAAATGGTCAGAAAAATGGCATCACTATCCGTACAAAAAACCTAGAAACTGACCAGCGCACCAATTTACAAACCGCTTTAAGTGCAAAAATTGGTGCTTTTGATCCGCAAAAAAACCAAATTGACTCTGTAGGTCCCACATTAGGAAGAGAACTGTTTAGAACTGGAGTTATAGCTTTAGCAGTTTCCTTTTTGGGTATTGTTGTTTATTTGAGTTTCCGTTTCCAGTGGGATTATGCTTTGTTTGCGATCGTTGCCACATTTCACGATCTCTTGGTGACGGTAGGAATATTCTCAATTTTGGGTTTGGTTTTAGGTGCAGAAGTAGATAGTCTCTTTATTGTCGCCTTACTGACTATTACAGGATTCTCTGTTAATGATACAGTGGTAATTTATGACCGCATCCGAGAAAATATTAAAAATCATCCCCAAACACCAATTGCAGAAATTGTTGATGATGCTGTAAATCAAACTTTAAGCAGATCAATCAACACTAGCTTAACAACTATGTTGTCTTTGTTTGCTATTTTTTTGTTTGGTGGGGAAACTTTAAAATATTTTTCTCTGGCTTTAATTATTGGTTTTATCGCCGGGGCTTATTCTAGTATTTTCATTGCTAGTACCCTGTTAACATGGTGGCGAGAACGCAATGAATATACAATAGATAAAATTAATACATCTGTTGATTAAGGAGTCAGGAGTCAGTAGGGGCGAAGCATTCGGATAAAAATATTTCACTCGTCACTCGTTCCCAGTCTCCAGACTGGGAATGTAAACCTAGAGGTTCTACCTCTATCACTCGTTTCACTCGTTCCCATTCTCCAGACTGGAAATGTAAACCTAGAGGTTCTACCGTGAGGTTAACATCTATTTTAGGTAGGGAGTGTCAATAACTTATGGACTCACAGGAAGAACCAACAATTAATTACTCAAACCTAGAAAATTCTGATGCTACTTTTGTTCAACAGGTGCAGAGATTACACCAGCTAACAGTATATGGCAGGTGGTTATTTGTTTGTTGTTTATGGGTGATTATTGCTCCTGTATGTCTGTGGAATTTACGCACTGAGTTTACCTTGTGGCAACAATATTTTACCTGGGTAGCTGTGCGATATGCCCTGGCTTTTCATCCATTTGCTACTGTGGGTTTAGCTTTTTGTATTGGGATGACGGTTTCTGTTTTAATTTGGCAAATTCGCAATATTTTGATCGGTTTACCGCAACCGGAAAAGCAACGTTTAGAACAGCAGGTTTTTAAGATACGTCAACAAGGACCGAGTCATCCTTTATGGAAATTGATAATTGATAATTGATAATTGATAATTGATAATTGATAATTGATAATTGATAATTAAATAGAGTTTTAATTTTTAATTCATCAACATCCTGTACATCCTTTTAAGGAAGTGGGAGAAACAAATATAGCTACTACTATCATAACAGTAGGTGAGCTAACTTATATGTGGGAAAATTGGAGAGACAATCATGAGTAATTAAATATCTTGATTTTGATGTTTGATTTTTTTGTCTGAATCAGGATGTCCAGGATTTAAGGATTTACAGGATTTAATGGATTATCAATTTATGGATTATCAATTTAACGATCTTTCAAGATTAAATAATTTCCATGATCTCAATAATCAATAATATAAATATATCACAAATATTCATCAACCAATTACATCCTGATGCAGAAAAATCATCAAATCAACACTTGACAAAATCCCCAGATTGTTTTATTCTTATGTTATGGGTGGAAAAGAGTGCGCCCATATATATATAGACTTTATATATAGACTTTATCTATCAACATCATAAATATTCATCCCATCCTGAAAATCCTTAAATCCTGGATATCCTAATGCTGACGGTGGTATAGTATAATCATGGCTAGATATACCCAGCAACTACCATGAGTCAATGTATCAATCCTGACTGTCTTTACCAAAATCCCCAAGGTACTAATTTTTGTCAAAATTGCGGTAGTAAAATCATTTTAGATGATCGTTATCTCCCTTTAAAATTTCTCGGTGAAGGTGGTTTTGGTAGAACTTTTCAAGCTGTAGATATCAAAAGATTAAATACACCCTGCGTCATCAAACAATTTTTACCCCAACAAGCAGGAAGTTCATCTTTACAAAAAGCGACGGAATTATTTCAACAAGAAGCTCAACGACTGCAAGAATTAGGTAAACATCCGCAAATTCCTGATTTACTCGCTTTCTTTCCCCAAGATGGTAGACTGTATTTAATTCAGGAATTTATTGATGGGCAAAATTTACTGCAAGAGTTAGACACTCAAGGTAAATTAAACGAACCACAAATCAGAATTATCTTAACAGAGTTATTGCCTGTTTTGCAATTTATCCATGACAATAAGGTAATTCATCGAGATATCAAACCAGAAAACATTATTAGAAGCAAAACCGGTAAATTATTCCTGATTGATTTTGGCGTTTCTAAAGAAACAAGTGGTAGTATTTTAACTAAAGTGGGAACTATTACCGGAACTCCTGGATATGCACCACCAGAACAATTTAGGGGGATGGTTTACCCAAGTAGTGATCTTTATAGTTTAGCTGTAACTTGTGTCAGATTATTAACGGGACTTTTTCAAAAAATTGATGGTTCTGATTCTTTGTTTGATACGATAAATATGGAATGGCAATGGCAAAAGTATGTTTCTTTAAGTCAGGAATTAACTGATATTTTAGAAACTATGTTGCAAGATATTCCTAAAAAACGTTATCATTCAGCAACAGAAGTTTTAGCAGCATTAAATAATCCCATTCCTCAAAAAACTGTTGTCTTTCCTAACTCCCAACCTCCGCAAACACAAACGACTCCCCCAACTAACTCACCTCAAACTAGTAATTCTCATACATCATTTCAGGAAAATTTAGGTAATGGTGTATTGTTAGAAATGATCGCTATTCCTGGGGGAACTTTTATCATGGGTTCACCGGAAAATGAACCAGAAAGAAATAATAACGAAAGTCCTCAGCATCAAGTGACTGTTGAACCATTTTATATGGGCAAGTTTACTGTAACTCAAGTACAATGGGCAAGGGTAGCAGCGTTACCAAAAGTCAAGCAGGATCTCAATCCTCAACCTTCCCACTTTTCTGGTAAAAATCGTCCAGTGGAACTTGTTTCCTGGCTTGATGCACAGGAATTTTGTGCTAGAATCAGCAAAGCTACAGGTAAAAAATATCGTCTACCCAGTGAAGCAGAATGGGAGTATGCTTGTAGAGCCGGAACAACGACACCATTTTATTTTGGGAACACTATTACCACTGATTTAGTAAATTATACCACTGATTTATTTGTAGTAAATTATAATGCACCAAAAGGCAAATATCGAGAACAAACCACAGATGTAGGTTCTTTTCCCCCTAATGCTTTTGGTTTGTATGATATGCACGGTAATGTTTGGGAATGGTGTGAAGACGATTGGCACGACAATTATATAAATGCACCTAAAAACGGTAATGCTTGGATTGATCAGGGCGTTTTTAATTTCATGGGTCTTATGTCTAAGTATAAGCTGCTGCGTGGTGGTTCTCTCAACACTGGTACTAGGTGCTGTCGTTCTGCGAATCGCGACAAGAGTATGCGTGTCAGTGGAAGCGGCCTCTTCGGCTTTCGTTTAGTCGTATCTTCTATGACTCAGTAGCCATCCGCACTTTTACCATCTTACCCTTGGCACTTTTCTATTTTCCCTTTTTCCTCGCTGTCAAGCGATCAATTTTTTTTCAAGAATTTAGATGTATTGAATTTAGCATATCACATCAATAAGGAAAGTGTCAATAACCCCGCATACCAGGACTTACGCACAAGTGACGAAGGTAGGGGTAATACCCTTCGGGAAGCAAGCTACATGAATTACCCCTACATAATATCAATTACCCCTACACAAGAATAAGGTTTTCAGCTACATCTTGCGTAAGTCATAAAATTTTGGACGCGTTGCATAAATGCGGGATGAATTGGCGTTTGAAACCGTTGAAAATTCGTTCTAAATTGGGCGAAATCATCCCATGATTCAGCAACGCCATTTTGGAAATCCTGATTCCGACAATTATAATTCAACAAACAGAAAATAATATAGCCGTAGACAGAGTTTTTAGGACATCAATGAATCATGAAACTCTCACCCCAACTGGGTTTTACTCCTGACTCCTACTATAACAAGTAATTAACTTTTTCTTAGTTGCATAAATTATGTACATTTAAAGTATTTTTTCAGAAAATGTGCCATAACAGAAACGAAGATACTACCAGTTGGGTGTCTATACATGAAAAATCCTCAAATTCATTTTAGCGATCGCCGTGCGGAAATTGACCTTTACCAACTTCAGAATTTGTTTAATATAGCCGCTTTTTGGGCGAAAGAACGCAGTATAGAGGATTTAAGCAAAGCTATTACTAATAGTGATCCGGTGATTTCTGTTTGGGATGGAGAACAACTCATTGGTTTTGCAAGAGCTAATTCTGATGGCATCTATCGCGCTACAATTTGGGATGTTGTCATTCATCCAGATTATCAAGGTAAGGGACTGGGAATTAAATTAGTAGAAACAGTTTTAGCTCACCCTGTCATGCAAGTGGAGAGAGTTTATTTAATGACAACTCATCAACAAAAATTCTATGAAAAGATTGGTTTTCAAACTAATAATACCACGACAATGGTACTATACAATCAATCGGATCTAGGTTCTATTCCGACTGGAGAAGTTCAGCTTCAGGAGTCACTAGGGGGATAGCAATTTGTAGTCTGCTGCAATCTTGTGTTACTGCTGTGGTGATGGGAGAAGCAATAATTTCTAGTTTTCCTCCCATCGTTTCTAGTAATTTTTGATTAAGTAATAGTTTCATTCCTGATGAGATTTCTATATTGTCTTTTATATTGTCTTTTATACTGTCTTTTATACTATCTTTTATACTGTCTTTTATATTTTCTTGATTTGTGTTATTGTCAGAGGCAATCAAATTTATTTCTTCACTGGAGATGACAGCATGAGAAGGGACATCTAGATAAATATGCACAACATTATTAATAATATTATTTGTAGCTGTATTTGCAGGTGCAATACTACTGGAAAGATGAATACTACCTTCTTCCATTTGTAAAATAGTAGTATCTATTAAATTCACCAATATTTGACGTAGCCAGCGGTTATCTGCTAAAACATAAATTTCTGGTTGAGGAAATGATATAGTAAAAGGATAATTGCGATTTCCTGCCAACATATAAGTTAATTTATAAACTTCTTCTAAAACTTTAGTTAACTGTAAAGGCTGAATATGTAATTTATTTGTTCCGTGTTCTGTTCTGGCAACACTGAGAATTTCATCAATCATTTTTAGCAATTTCAGCGATCGCTCATAAGCTTGTCCGACAAATTCCCTTTCTTCCTCTGGATTTTCGCACAAATCATTTAAAATTAACTGATGTAATCCTATTAAACCATTCAGGGGCGATCGCAATTCATGGGTAGTCCTTGCCAAAAAACCACTTTGAAACAGGCTCATTTCCCTAGCCATTTGGTAGGCTAATTGGGTTTGGTTTAATTTGTCTAAAGTTTTTTGTAAAACTTCGGTTTCTTGCTGTTGTGGGGCAATTTCCACAGGAATGGATGAAGATTTAGATGACTTTAGGAATAACTTACAAAAACCTATTCCTAAACCTATTCCTAAACCTATTCCTGATCCTAGATATAACCATTCATTTAAGCTAGTCATAGAAAATTTTACTCTTGAGTACCATTATCAATTATCAATTATCAATTATCAATTTTAATTACTCCTTGGCGCAAAATTTGCCAATCATTCCCTGTCCATTTAGCAACAGTAGAAGGTATTCCCAAACCTTTATATTCAGTCGCTTCTAAGGTGAGAACATCAGGAAAATTCACTTCTATTTCTGCTCGATTTTCTAAAGCTGGTTGTCCTGATAAATTAACGCTAGTGGTAGCCATTGGTCCAGTTTGTGCTAAGATATTTTGGGCAACTAAATGATTGGGTACTCTAATACCTATAGTAGTTGGATCAGTAGGATTCATCACTTGAGGAATTTTCTCACTAGCAGGTAACACTAAAGTCAATGCACCAGGCCAATATTGACTAACTACCTCCTGCCAAATTTGATATTCAGTCTGATTTCCTTTTACATAATCCCATAAATCTTCGGCTTTAGCAGCCATTAAAATTAAAGGTTTATCCAAACTTCTTTGTTTAGCAGTATAAATTAATTCTGCTTGTGCGGGTATGCTGGCCAGTGCAGGAACAGTATCCGTAGGGAAACTAATTAGTTTTCCTGCTTTTGCAGAGTTGATGAGAACTTCTAGAGAAACATTCATAAATAAATATCAGAAAATTACTTATCTATTTTTAGATATAATCGGCAAATATCAGGTGACAGGTGACATAACTGGTTTAATTAGGGTTTGCTGAATAAACCTAAAACCTTGATATATCAAAGGTTAGAGGCTGATAAACACAGAAATTAGTGCAAGGGTTTTGAAGGGTATACCGGAAAAAGTGTGCATTTTTTGGGATTTCAAGAGATGGCAAAGAAATTTTCAAATCTCCTCCTGACTCCTGACTCCTGACTCCTGACTCCTATGCCCTCACGGAAAGACTTTCTCAGCAAACCCTAATTATAAATTAAACTATATAATAATTATGACATCCTGAACATCCTTAAATCCTGAAAATCCTGATTCTGACAAAATCAAATTTTGAAAAATCACCACATTCCTATTAAATCAACATCCTGTAAATCCTATAATCCTGGATATCCTGATTCTGACAATGAAAATCCTGATGCAGAAAACATCATATCCAGGACATTCTACATATTTACATAAGCTATCGCAAACCGTTCTATTCCTGCTAAATCTGCATGAATAGAAATGTCACTATAATTACCATTCTTTTCTAACAATTCTCGCACCGTTTCAGCCTGTCCCGCCATCATTTCAATTAACCACATTCCACCAGGACGCAAATAATCAGGAGCAACTGCGATTAAATGACGAATATAATCTAAACCATCCACACCACCATCTAATGCTAGATGGGGTTCATGTTTCACTACTTCCGGTTGTAATGTCAGTACCGTATCACTGGGAATATAAGGCGGATTTGATACCATCCCGCTAAATTGACCTTGCAAAAATTCTAAGGGTTTCCACCAATTACCTTGGTAAAATTTCACTTGTTCCCCAAAACCTAAACTTTCCGCATTGGTTTTCGCAACCTCTAAAGCTTCAGCACTGACATCTACAGCATGAATTGTCGCATTTGTCAATACCTCCGCTAAACCAAGAGCGATCGCCCCACTCCCAGTCCCTAAATCTGCCCAATGACCTGATTGTAACCCTTTACTTTCAGCAGCGTTTACAGCCAAATCAATCAAAATCTCTGTTTCCGGTCTAGGAATCAAAACCGCACTGGACACAGCGAGTTTAAATTTGCGCCAAGGTGTCACCCCGGCAATATACTGTATCGGCAAGCGTTCCTGTAAACGTCTTTGCCATAACTGGTCTAGTTCTGACAAAGAAAACTGCGTTTGAATATGATTCAAGTTTTTGAAGGACTCCAAACGCAGTGTTAAGCGGTCTAACTCAGTTATTTCTTGCAACAGCCAATCAACTTCTACAGGAGAAATGTCCGTAGATAAAGCATCTTTCAGTGCTTGATTACGCCACTGCCAAACTTCCATACCAGTAAATGACTGTTGCTTTGCCATGATTAACGCCGTTTAGAAGGTGCATTATTCTGCTTGGCAGCATTATTTTTAGGCAAAGTCCTAATATATTCTCTAGACTCTGGGGATGGAACCAAAACCACCTGATTTAACCAAGAATCATTTTTATCTTCCAAAGTTTTAATCACCCCATCCACATCTATTACCTGAATATCAGCTTGAGGAAACTTTGGTTTCACTTGGTTCAATAAACCTAGTGCATCTTGTTTACTCAAGAATAAAGGAATCATTTGCTGATTATTCCCACCTAATTGAATTGGCACATAGCCTTTATCTGGTGCAAACCTTACCGCAAATACAGGTACACTCTTAAATTGATCTACTTTTTGACCACTTGCATTTAGTAAAGTTAGAGCGCCTTTAACTTCTTTATCTACAGGCTTAAAAGCAAACAGAAGTCTATTTTGTTGGTTTTTACTTTGTTGCAATTGCTGATAAATTACACCTAGAGGAACAGCGGTAACTTGCAACTGTTTAGCCATTGTTTCTAGTTTTGGGTCTTTATTTTTGGCATTTTGCAATTCTTTGATAAACGCCAAAGCTTCCTGCCGACTCATATATACACCAGTCACTGAAGCCCCTGGTTGTCCATTTTGTGCGGGTATAGTCCGACTCAACGGTAAACCCTGATCATTCGTAATCAAGTAAACCGGTACAGAATCCAATTTTTCTTTGACTTGTTGTTCTGATAATGCCAGCACAGGAAAATCAACAGCTACCACGCTGCCAAATAGGGTACTACCTACTAAACCCAGCGTTAAGCCCCAGCGAACCAATGATTTCATAAATACTCCTTATCTCAATATCAATACTTGAATTAACTTAGACAATCAGAAAGTAGTAGAATTTTATACCAACAAAACCAAGTTTAATTATCTAACCAGCTATTTTAGCTTTAAATAAGTTTATTGTGCTAATTTTTGGGAATTTTGCCCTGCTATTCACTACTAAATGCTGTATTATTCTATTATATTCTCCAGCAGGGTTTGATTTCCGGGACTCTTGCTCACAACAATTACATTTGATTGTATTGTTGTTTGTTTTGTTGTTTGTTTTGTTTGTTTTTCCGTGACGCTAGGACTTGATAAATCGTTCCCATTTCCGATTAACAGAGTTTTTTTATAGCTGTAGATAAGGCCGTGAGGCTCTCAAATCCAAGTAACAAGGATAAGTAGACAGCAAAAAAGCAGGGAACACCATCATAATTCATTCTTTCTCCTAACTCCTGACTCGTATTCCTAACTAGGAACTTGGGTTGTTAGTATGTATTAGTAACTTTTATCAATAACCCAATAAAAAATATATAATCTATACTATACTATTTACTCACATATTAGTGAATTTATAGCAAGTTAACAGTTCTACCATAATCTTAATATTTATCTAAAATCGGGATGACAGGATTTGAACCTGCGGCATCCTGCTCCCAAAGCAGGCGCGCTACCAAGCTGCGCTACATCCCGAAAAATTTTCACTGTTGATAGTTTAGCTGCACATAACAAAAGTTATGTTTTGCTCAAGCATCTTTCTAACTATATCATACTAAAAACAGATTGCCAACCCCTTACAGGGAAAAAAATCAAATCACTTCCTTAATAAGAGTTTTTCTGTTGACTAAGCCTGAAAAAGTTGATCCTGCTAGATTAAAGCTCATTGCTCAACCAAACAATAATAGCACATCTTAGGTATGATAGCGAATTTATGGCGGCAACCTGTTTTGTTTGCTTGAGGATCATTGAGGATACCAAAACATCCCTTTAATACCCTCTGGGTCAGGCATAAAACCCATAGTCCGGTAAAAATCTACAACATGAGGGTCAGCGAAGAGAGTAACATTGCTAATTTCTTCACTTCTGAGTTTTTTGAGGACATATTTCATCAATGCCTTACCCAGACCTTGACCTTGGAAGTCTGGATGAACTACCACATCCCAAATAGTGGCATTAAAAGCATGATCTGAGGTAGCACGGGCAAAACCAATTAAACGCCTTTTATTTCCTCGTACTTGCCACATAGACGCGACGAGAAAACTATGTTCAATGGCTTTTTTTACTTTTCTCAGAGGACGACGCGACCAACCCACCGCATCACAGAGTTCTTCTAGTTCATACAGGTCGATATCGCGTTCAGTGCTAAAAACGATACTGTCGCTTCCGGCGCTAGAGTTACCTTTATCTCCCCGTCCATACTCATCAAATGCGGTCGTTTTATTTGTCGCTACAGATTCAGAACTACTAAACCAAGTTTTCCAAAAACCCATGCCAACGTGGTTCGGGTAACATGACTGAATTGGTGACTCTGCTTGAGAGTGTTGAATCATTAGTAAAAACACTGTCTCTGTTCTATCTTCAGACACCTAACCTAAAAAATTACGTTGGGTGTTTTCGGGATGGGGACTTTTGACAGCCAGTTACTAAAAGTTTCAAACCAATCATTTTTAACTTTAGCATTTTGTTTTTACAATCACCTAGCTAAAGCACAGGGTATTTTTGGCAAATTCCTGGACTTTCATCTGCTGGATTGTTTTTAGTGGTTGATTTTTTGTGCCACTGAAATCAAGATACTGCATGATCAGGTATTTTGATGTATCCATATCTATAATTTTGATGAATTTGCCGCTGATGCAGACCCAAACAGAATCATTTGCCCAAGATTGACAGCAAAAAAGACAATGGAGGCGATCGCCTTAGCCAACTTGTGAACTTAAACCTCAAAAAACAAATAGATGAAAACAATAAATTATGTATAATTTCCGTTATTAGCTAGTATGATATCAAACTTTTACTTCTATTTTCACCTTTAGGTAAAATCTATGCTCCTATGCTCCAGCGGCCAAAACAGAAAAATATAATAGCCAAGTAGTAAATAACACAGTTTTATAGCAGGAGTCAGGAGTCAAGGGTAAAACCCTATTTTAGTAAGACTTTCATGGTCAATTGATGTCCTAACTACTCTGTCTACAACTACGGCTATAGCTTTATTTTTATCAAAAAAATCGGGTCTACAACCGCACTTCGTCCCGCTACGCTAACGCCTTTGAAAGCCAAAATTTTTTCCAAAACGGCCTTCTGCCTCCTACCTCCTGCCTCCTATAACTTCCCTCACAGGGGTAGGTTTTTAATATTATCTGTTGAGGCAGGACATGGAAGATAAGGAGGGAAAGTAGACAAGGAAGATTTTATACAAAACAAGGTCTGTTTAGCCTCAGTCTTTGTTATTAAATATACATTATTGTTACGTATTTCCTCCCTTGTCACCTTGTCTGCCTTGTCCTCCAAGTCTTGCCCTCACGACAATGTAAAATACCTACCCTTGTGAGCTATAACTTCCCCCTGCTCCCCTGTTTGTTCCCCACATCTCCAGCCCCATAACTATTTTTCTGCTATATAAAACCTAGACAAAACTAGACTTTACTTTCTACTTCAACGGGAGCATGGGAGCAGTTATCCCTCAGTAGACTTTCACGCCTTAGCCAGACGCGATTGTGTTCCAATTAAGTTTCTGAAAAAGACTACCACCATCATTGCTTGGTTTTCGCGTCGGCAATAGTCTCAATTCAATACTTGATATCACCGTATTATATATCAAGTAGTTGATTTTTTCCTAAAAATATATTGATTTTTGTCAATATAAGTATAGTTTTGTCTATGAAATTGTCAACTTAGGACTTGCTCTCCGTATTTAGTCGCACCCGCTCTTCGGGTTACGATATGGATATGGCAACAATAGAAATCTTCGGCGTTCCCCACGCTTATGAGTTAACGGCTCCCACCTCTTACCCTCATGCTTTAGTGTTTATCCACGGTTGGCTCAACAGTCGTGGATACTGGCAACCTGTGATTTCTCGCCTATCAGTTGATTTTCAGTGCTTGTCTTATGATTTGCGAGGTTTTGGTGAATCTCAGTCTCAGGCAAAATTTGATTTTAATCACAGCCGAAACGCCCAAAAACTGCACAAACTAAAGCTCAATTCCACCACAGATCCTAAATTAGTTAGCTATACTGCTGATTCTCTGTATTCTCCTGCCTCATACTCTCAAGATTTAATAGCTCTGCTGGAAGTTCTCAATCTCAAGAGTGTTTGGCTCATTGGTCATTCTTTGGGAGGTACTATTGCTCTATGGACAGCATCTCAATTACCTGACCGTGTTAAAGGAGTTATTTGTATTAATGCTGGTGGTGGAATTTATCTTAAAGAAGCATTTGAGCAGTTTCGCTCAAAGGGTCAAAAATTTCTCCAAGTTCGGCCACGCTGGCTTTACCAAGTGCCTTGGATTGATTTGCTCTTTACCAGAGCCAGTGTATCACGTCCTTTAGACCGTTTTTGGGCGCGTCAACGAATTATTGATTTTGTTGTTGCCGATCCAGAAGCTGCACTAGGAACGCTTTTAGACTCTACAACAGAGGAAGAAGTGAACCGCTTACCTCAGTTAGTTTCACAAATAAAGCAACCAGTTTATTTTTTAGCTGGTGCGGATGACAAGCTTATGGAACCCAAATATGTACGCCATTTAGCCAGCTTCCATAGGCTGTTCCAATACGTTGGTAATAATTTTATTGAAATTCCTAATTGTGGACATCTGGCAATGTTAGAACAACCAAATGCCGTTGCTGATCATATTCGGTCATTAGTCATTAGTCATTAGGGTTTGCTGAAAAAGTCCCTTCGTTGAGGCAGGGAATAGGGAATAGGGAATAGGGAATAGTTTTAGCTATCTGTTATCCCCAGATTTTCTAATTTATCAGACCCAAAATGCACAGTTTTTAAGGTATACCCTTCAAAAATCTTGCACTTTCTTTCCTCCTGATCAGCCTCAAACCTTTGATTTACGAGTATTTTGGGTTTATTCAGCAACCCCTCATTAGTCATTAGTCATTGGGCATTGGGCATTGGGCATTGGGCATTGGGCATTGGGTATTGGGTATTGGGTATTGGGTTATTCATCTTCCCCTGCCTCCTGCCTTCTAATACAACTGCATGACTTGGGTTAAAGGCAGTCGAGAATGAACGCCCAAGGTGAGAGAAGATGTATGTCCACGGGAAAGATGATCAGCCGCTGCACAGCCGATCATGGCGGCGTTGTCAGTACAGAATTTTAAGGGCGGGAATAGGACTTGGAGATTATTCTCGGCCGCCGCAGCTTGTAAATGCTTTCTGAGTCCACTGTTGGCCGCTACACCTCCACCTACGGCAATTGTATTTAAACCATAGTCACGAGCGCAGGCGATCGCTCTTTTGGTTAAGGCTTTGGCTATTGTTTCTTGAAAACTGGCTGCAATATCCGCTACGGGCAATTGTCCACCATCTTTTTCTAACTGCTGCACTAACCTTAATACAGCCGTTTTTAAACCGCTAAAACTGCCATCATAGGGATGATAACCCCCACCTGGTAGGGAAATTCTTCCTTCTGGTAATACAAAAGCTTGGGGATCACCTGTCTGCGCCAATTTATCAATCACAGGTCCGCCGGGATATCCCAACTTTAATAATCTTGACACTTTATCAAAAGCCTCACCCGCCGCATCATCACGGGTTTCTCCTAGAGTTTCGTAATTACCACAATCTTTAACATAAATCAAGCTTGTATGTCCGCCTGAAACGAGTAAGCTAAGAAATGGGGGGTCTAAATTGGGTTGTGCTAGGTAAGTAGCATAGATATGACCTTCCAGGTGATGAACTCCCAAAAATGGTTTTTCATGCACCATAGCCAGGGTTTTGGCAGCCGTTAACCCTACCAACAATGCTCCTACCAGTCCAGGCGCACAAGTGGCGGTAATCCCGTCAATTTGTCCCCAGTTCATTGCGCTTTCATCGAAAGCTTGGGCTATTGCCTGATTAATTATTTCTAAATGTTGCCTTGAAGCTACCTCTGGAACTACCCCACCATACTGCTGATGGACGGGAATTTGCGAGGCTATGATACTGCTGCACACTTGACGATTCTTGACAATTGCCACAGCAGTTTCATCACAACTTGTTTCGATCGCTAAAACTGTGGTCATGGTGATTAGTGATTGGTGACTGGGGATTGGTGACTGGGGACTGGGGACTGGGGACTGGGGACTGGGGACTGGGGACTGGGGACTGGTGACTGGGGACTGGGGACTGGGGA